>CALMQK010000137.1 GCA_937872085.1 uncultured euryarchaeote | reverse complement strand
GACAAGTTGCGTGCCCGTGACGAGTCCGGTGAACATGATGACGGTTCTCGATAATATATTGGTGTTTGAATAAAACGGGGCGTTTTCGCCCCTCTTTCACCTTTGTTTTTGTTGTTTTCGAACGTTTAACGATTGGGGGCGCCCAATTGAGAAATTTTCAACTTTAGACCACCATTGTTCGAAAACCTTTCATAAAGTCTGGCATGGAATTGCACGTAGCCAACCCTCAAAAACCAATAGTGGGAAGGATATATATGGTATCAGTAGCTTCATGCTTAGTGCCGGAGTGAGTCGCCCCGACTCAGCACACCCAGATTATTGTTTCGGGCGCAGCAACTCAGGAGGATGCACTGATGAGCGCTGCCAAGAGGAAGTTCGGGTTGGTCTTCCATCCCGACACCTGCAACGGATGCAAGGAATGCGAGAAGGCGTGCGTGAAAGCTCACCCCTCTAGCGTTGCGAGCGGACGGTCCAGGATCAAGATCGAGGAGGACGGCGCCAAGAAGTACAAGGTGGCCGTCTGTCAGCATTGCGAGACATGCGCTCCGAGCGACCTCTGCCCATCCGCGCTGTTCGAATTCCATGATGACGGCAAGTATTGGACGCTCGATGAACACAGATGCTTCGCATGCATGTCATGTCTTCCAGTGTGCCCTGTCGGAGGTGTCTTCTTCGAGGGGCAATTCGGGGTCGAGACCGCCTATACGTGCGACCTCTGCGGCGGTGACCCAGCCTGCATCAAGGTCTGCCCCAAGGGGGCGTTGACTCTCGACAAGTCTCGGGAGGAGTGAGGGGATGAGTGAGATGACCGAGAATCAGTCGGCGGTGGAGCCAGCGAAGGAGACGAAACCGGCCGAGGAGCAGAGGAAGACAGAGGCGGTGATCGAGGAGTTCCCGATACCCGATTGGGTGCCAGAATGGGCAAGGGACGCCCCGAAGATCATTGTCCGGGCTCCAGGTCCGAAGAGCAAGGAGATCATCAAGATTGATCGGGACTACGTCTCCTATGCTTACGACAGGTGCTTCACGTTCACGATCGAGAAGGCGGCGGGCTCTGCTGTCATGGACGCTGACGGGAATGTGCTGCTGGATTTCTCAGCGGGCATCGCCGTCATGAATGCTGGCTGGACCCACTACAAGGTCACCAAGGCGATCCAGGACCAGGCCTCGAAGCTGATCCACTCCATGGCCAACGACGCGTACTTCGACAAGGAGGCCTACTTCGCGAGGCTGCTCTCGGAGATATCGCCCGGCAAGGCGCTCAAGGGGACGTTCTTCGCCAACAGCGGGGCCGAGGCGATCGAGGCATCGCTGAAACTGTCCAGGTATTACACCAAGAGAAGCGAACATCTGGCTTTCTTTGGTTCGTACCATGGCAGGATCGGAGCTGGTCTGGCCCTCACGAGCAAGCTGAAGCTCAGGTACAGCTACGGCCCGATGTCGCCCGGGATCATATTCACACCCTTCGCATATTGCTACAGATGCTCGTTCAAGCAGACATACCCGGAGTGCGGGCTCTGGTGCGTCGACTACATCGAGAACCAGGTGCTCAACATGGCGGGCACGACAGGTCCCATCGCTTCGCTATACGTGGAACCAATCCAGGGAGAGGGCGGGTACATCGTCCCGCCGAAGGAGTTCCTGCCAAGGTTGAGGAAGATCTGTGACGACCAAGGCGCTCTCCTGGTCTTCGACGAGGTCCAGACAGGCTTCGGGAGGACGGGGAAGATGTTCGCCTGCGAGCACTTCAACACGATCCCGGACATACTGGTCATGGGCAAGGCCCTCGGGGGCGGCACGCCCCTCGGAGCCATCATAGCCAAGCACGACATCATGCGCAAGTGGAGACCAGGCTCGCACTCGTCGACCTTCGGCGGGAACGCCATAACCATGGCGGCAGGGCTCGCGCACGTGCAAGCGATCATCGATGAGAACCTCGCCGACAGGGCTGCGAAGCTCGGCGATTACGCCGTCAAGCTGCTCAAGGAGATGCAGACGCGCCGGGAGATCATCGGGGACGTGAGAGGCAAGGGCATGATGATCGGTGTCGAGCTCGTCAAGAACCAGTACACCAAGGAGCCGCACGAGGCCACGAACATCCAGGGTAAGTGCTGGAGGGCCGGCCTGCTTACGCTGACTTCAGGATTCTACGGGAACGTCTTCAGGATCGCTCCTCCGCTCTGCCTGTCGAAGGCTCAGCTGGAGAAGGGCTTGGAGATCTTCGAGAACGCACTCAAGGACGAGGAGGAGTTCCTGAAGCTCGGGACCTCCGCGCCTCCAGGCAAGCTCGGAGGCCACGCCTAGGCCTCC
>CALMQK010000136.1 GCA_937872085.1 uncultured euryarchaeote | reverse complement strand
CTTCTTCGTGATATCTCCGAGTCCGGCATCCACGAGCGTCTTCTTCGTCGGCTTGCCGTCCTGATCCCAGCCCCAGAGGGAGTAGTACTCGGACAGCATCTTATCGAAGTCGGCCCTGGAGACCACCTTGCCCTTCGGCTTGCCCTCCGGCAGCGGCTCATTCTCTATCCTCTTCGGAAGAGTGTCGTCCTTGCGCGCGAAGCCCTCCCTGACGTTGAACGCGCGGGTCAAGTTCCAGATCCTCCTGCCGACCTTCCTCAGATGCTCCTCGCTCGACTCGATCCCCGTTGCAGCCGAGTAGTACTTCGCCATGTTTGCGAAGTTCACGCTGTAGAAGTCGCAGAATATGAAGCTCCACTTGACGCTCGTCCTCGTCTGGTCTTCCACGCATATTGCGGCCTTTCCCTCGGGCGTGAACGGGTCGCCGCTGCCATAGGCATCCGCAGCGATTGGCCAGGCTCTCAGGTGGCATGCTCCTCGGTCAGATGTTGCGTAGGCGAGGGCCATTCCGAAGGAGCCCCTGGGGTCGTAGGCCGGGTACTCCATGCCCTTGACCTCCATCACCGAATCCTCCGAGCCTTTCCCGATCTTCTTCGCCGCTCTCTTCGCGCCATCGGCTAGTATGTTCCCCAAGCCCTCTCTGTTCGCGATCATCTTGGGCATCTTGGAGTAGGCCGCTTCGTTGCCGAACTTCAGGTCGAGACCGCCCGTGTCCTTCTTTGTGAGGACTCCCTTCTCGTACAGGTCCATCGCCATCCCCACGACATTCCCGGATGAGATGGAATCGAGGCCAAGCCTGTCGCAGTCCTCCACGAACTTCACCACCGCCTCGATATTGTGTATGCCACAGTTCGAGCCGCACAGGCCGAGCGTTTCGTACTCAGGGCCTTCCGTCGCCGCTCCCTTGAAATGCCCGGTGTTGACCTTCGCATAGCTCCCGCATGCGATCGAGCAGTCGAAGCACGCCTTCTTCCTCACGAGCACCCTCTGCTTCAGCGCGTCGGAGTTGATGCCTTTCACGCCGCCGAACGTGCCCGTGCGCCAGTGCTTGGTCGGCAGCAGGCCCGCATCGTTGCTTAGATCGACCAGGATCGGTGTGCCGTCAGTGATCATGCCAGCGTGGTCGGGGTTCTCGAGGACGTCCTTCGTGATCATCTCCTTCGCCATCTCTGCAAAGGACTCGTTGTCCTTGACCGCGACCCCCAGGGTCCCTCGTACGGCGATCGCCTTGAGGTTCTTGGAGCCGAAGACGGCTCCAGTGCCGCCCCTGCCCGCGTTCCTGGTGAGGTCGCTGGTCACGCTGGATATGAGCCCGAGCTTCTCGCCGGCAGGACCGATGCACGACACCCTCGCCTTCGGTTCCCCGGATTCCTTCCTGATGAGCTCCTCGGTCTTGTACGTGTCCTTTCCCCACAGGTTCTTGGCGTCCCTTATCTCCGTCTTGCCGTCGTTGATCCACAGATAGGAAGGCTTCTTCGCCTTGCCCTTGATGATCAAGCCGTCGATCCCCGTGTACTTCAGCTCGGAGCCGAAGAACCCTCCCGCGTAGCTGTCGAGGAAGGCCCCGGTCAAGGGCGACTTCGTGACGATCACGTACCTCCCGGTCAAGGGGGTCATAGTGCCCACCAGCGGGCCAGTCCAGACGGAAAGTATGTTGTCGGGAGATAGAGGATCTATGCCCGGCTTGAGCTCCTCGAAGAGATACCTTGCACCGAGGCCCTTTCCACCGATGAACTGCTTGGCCCAATCCCTGTTGAGCGGTTCCGTCGTGATCTTCTCGTTCGTGAGGTCGACCCTCAGGATCTTGCCTTGATAACCGTCTGCCATGTCAATCACCTCTTCAGTACGCCCTTCGGGCATACCGCAACGCATTCGGGGGTCCCGCCGCACAGGTCGCACTTCATCGCGATGCTTCCCGTTGGGTCCAACCATATCCCGCTGTGAGGGCAGGCTTCGACGCAAGACCCGCAAGCGGTGCACAGGTCCTTGTCCACCACGTAGATGCCCAGCCCCTCGTCAAGCTTGATCGCCTCAGCGGGGCATGCCTCCACGCACGGATGCTCATCGCACTGGATGCAGAAGTCCAAGCTGTACTCTCCCGGCTCGGGGAACACATCCATCGCCTCGATCCGAGATTGGCTCGGGTTGAACTTTCCCACGTGTTTCACTGAGCATATCAGACCGCACAGCTGGCAACCGGTGCACTTGCTCTTATCGGCCTTAAGACCATTGGTCATCAGTTTTCATCTCCCGAAGATTGTGGATTCGACAAATGGCATGGTTGGTGGGCACGGGCAAGGTCGGACGTTCAAACCTTGATCGTTCCCGACACCAAGCTCCATCACAAGATGGGATGGGATTGATGAAGCCATATTTAGTCATTTGTCGACCACCAAACGACTGGCCAGGCGTCCCGCACGACCGCGCCCTTGAATCCAGATGCCGCGAGCGATATGCTTGTGGCGACCTATCGAGGACCGCCGCGGCGCGATTTAAATAATCGCATATGGATTAAACAATCTCAAAAGGTAGTTATAGACGCCTCGGATTCCGATGAAGCACAATGATCCACGAGGGAGCGAAGCTGCTGCTCATCGATCACGGCGGAAGAAGGTACCCGGTCACGGCGGCCAAGCGCATGATCGAGGTCGCCGGGCTCGGAGTCATAAACGGCAATGCATTGTGCAGTTCATCTCTTGGAGACTCCCTTCAGATAGGGGGACGGGACTTCCTGATCCTCAGGCCGAGCATCAAGGATGCTCTCGGGATGATTGAGAGACGGGCACAAATCATCATTCCCAAGGACAGCTTCATGATCCCGCTCCACCTCGATATCGGCCCCGGAAGCAGGGTCATCGAGGGCGGTGTCGGTTCAGGGGCGCTCACATTGGTCCTACTGAAAGCGGTTGGTCCCACGGGCAAAGTGTACTCATACGAGAGCAGACAGGATTACGCGGACGTGGCTCGAAGGAACATCGCATTGTCCGAGAACGAACCGTCGTGGGAGTTGAAGGTCGGGGACATCTGCACGGCGAAGTTGGAGAGCGATGTCGATGCCGTCGTGCTGGACATCCCGAACCCTTGGGACGCCATGGAGAATGTGTCCAAATCGCTTCGAATAGGGGGCTATGCTTGCTGCTACGTGCCGAATGTCAACCAGCTCGAGACCGCAGTGAAGAAGATGCGGGAGGTTGGCCTTGCTGAGATCGTCTCCCTAGAGACGCTCCAGCGAGAGATGGTCGTCCACGAAGGGGGCGTCAGGCCAAGCTTCGACATGCTCGGACACACGGGCTATCTTTCGTTCGGCAGAAGGATGTCCCGCTGAGACCTGCGGAACGAAGCCCCTCAGAAAAGGGGCAAGTCGTCAATGATTAAGTAATAGCGAGCGCAATTCCCCGATGAGGGTGACGCGGGATGGTTGTCGCAGAAGTCAGGGTCGAGCTGAAGAAGGGTGTGGCTGACCCTGAGGGCAAGAACACATTGAAGGCGTTGGAGCTGCTCGGATTCGAAGGGGTGAAGGACGTCAAGACTGTGAAGGTCTTCGACATCTTCATCGATGTAGACGCGGGGCACGCAGAGAAGAAGGTCGAGGAGATGTGCAGGAAGCTCCTAGCCAATCCCGTGATCCACAATTACTCGATCAAGATCAAGTGAGGTACTGGGATGTCCACGGACAGACTGTACAATCGCCGAGAAGTCCCCTTCGAACTGGTTGACATCAACCTGAGGGACGCGACGGATCCGGAGCTGCAGGAGCTGAGCAGCGAGAGCGGCACCGCTCTGTCACTCGATGAGATGCACCGGGTCAGGGATTTCTTCAGGGAGAAAGGAAGGAGCCCGACGGATGTGGAGCTGCAGTCCATAGGTCAGGCATGGAGCGAGCACTGCTGCTACAAGAGCTCCAAGGTGTTCCTCAAGGAGTACGTGTTCGGCATCAACACGAAGCAGGTCATCGACAGGGGCGATGCGGGCGTGATGGAGTTCGACAAGGACCATGCCTACGCACTCCGGATCGAGAGCCACAACCACCCGAGCGCGGTCGAGCCGTACGGTGGGGCCGCGACCGGCATCGGGGGTATCATCAGGGACGTCCTGTGCATGGGAGCGCAGCCGATAGCCCTGGTCGACCCGCTGTTCTTCGGGCCGCTGGACTATCCATTTCACAAGTTGCCCCGCGGGATCAAGCACCCGAAGTACCTGTTCGGTGGGATCGTCGCGGGCATCAGGGACTACGGGAACAGGGTAGGGCTGCCGACGGTCTCGGGCGGGGTATGGTTCGACGAGAGCTATGTCGGGAACTGCCTCGTCAATGTTGGCTGTATCGGCATCGCGGAGAAGAAGAACATAAGGAGGAACGCAGTCCGCGGCCCCGGAGACATACTAGTTCTGGTCGGTGGGAGGACCGGAAGAGACGGGATACACGGCGTCACATTCGCATCAGCAGTCCTCACGAAGGAGAGCGAAACGGAGTCGAGGGGCGCAGTCCAGCTCGGAGACCCGATCATGAAGGAGCCGGTGATCCACGCGGTCCTGGAGGCGAACGACCGAGGCCTGGTCAATGGCATGAAGGACCTGGGCGGAGGAGGCCTGTCTTGCGTGGTCGGAGAGATCGCGCTCGCAGGCGGCTGCGGAGCCGAGGTCGACCTCTCCAAGGTCCCGCTCAAGGAGGAAGGGTTGGCTCCTTGGGAGATATGGGTGTCCGAATCCCAGGAAAGGATGATGCTCTCAGTATCGCCGAAGAACGTCGACGAGGTCCTCCACATCTTCAAGCTCTGGGACGTCCCGGCCACGCCGGTCGGGAAGGTCATCCCGCAGAAATCCGTGAGGCTCCACTTCCAGCAGGAGAAGGTGTTCGACCTGGAGCTGGAGTTCCTCACCGCGGGTCCCGTCTACTGCAGGCCATGCAGTGCCGAGGAGAAGAGCCGGACCAAGGCCGAGAGGATACCAAAGGCCAAGGACCGCTACGACAGAGATCTCCTGAAGCTCCTTGCCCGGCCGAACATATGCAACAAGGACTGGGTCATCAGGCAATACGATCACGAGGTCAGGGCGTCCACCG
>CALMQK010000135.1 GCA_937872085.1 uncultured euryarchaeote | reverse complement strand
CCTTGGCCACGTCCTTCGCGAGCCGCTCGGCCGTCACGCACCGGAGCAGGAGGAGCTCCGATCCGACGCCCGTCTTCTTCCTGGTCTTCATCACTTCTTCAAGGTCGGCTATGTCGTCGGCTATTTGCATGGCCTTACCCACGTGCATGCCGTAGGCGGTCCACTTCTGCAGTTGGCCGTTCGCCCCGTTCTTCTTGCCATTGAGGCCGGCGAGATACCCCCACGACGCCGCGAGCCCGAACGGCTTCCCCGTCTTCTGCTTTATGATCAGGTCATAGATCTTCGACGCTGGTAGCTCGGGGTCGTGCAGGACTTCCTTGAGCACTCCCGACGCCATCCCCCTCTGCGTTGCGGCGAGGGATTGCACGAACCTTTCTCCGTAGGGTACAACGAGGTCGTAAGGGAGCGAGAGTATGCCGACCGTGTCCAGCATGGCCCTCTTCTGTCCTTCGGTCATGTGGACAGTGGGCATGCCGCGCCTCATCTCGTCCTCATCGAGCATGTCGTCTATGATCAGGCTCGCGCTGTGGGCTAGCTCGACCGCGCAGGCGAGGTCCACCGTGCCGTCGAGGCTCTTGCCGCTCGTGCTCTCGAACACTAACGAGAGCACCCCTGCCCTGAGCCTCTTGCCTCGCATCAACAGTCGAACCAGGTAATCGTCCCTGAGTTTCCTGCTGGCCACCTCGCAGATCCTCGCGTCCACGATCGGCTTCACATGGTTCAAGTACTCTTGAAAGCTGGTCATTTCGCACACTCGTTTGACATGGATGCGTCTCTCCGGCTAGTGCTCTTCTTCTTAGTCAAGCATTTCAGAAGTTCTCGTGTCTCGCTAAGGCTCACTGGCGCTCCCATGCGACGGCCCGTCCTTCTGAGTATGAGCCAGTCCTGAAGTCCGAGCCGCTGTCCCGCGGCCACTTTGTCGATGACCTTCCGCTCATCGATCATCCACGAGAATTCCTTCAGAATCCGCGAAGTGTACTTGCCAGGGGAATCCCAGTTGGCGGCCAGTAGACGGGCGGAGGCCATTCCAGGAGCGATTCCTTCCCCTGCAATCGGCGCGACCGCTCCTATCGATTCACCGACCCCCCAGACCTGTCCACCCAGGATAGAGTCTGTGGATACGAACGGCTGCGAGTCCAGGGGCGAGGTGGACCTGACCTTCCCCGAACAACCGCATAGGATCTTTCCCCCCGCGTTCATGAATCCGGACTCGCGCAAAGTCTCCTTCGGGTCTGCGAGGACGCTCCCCGCTCCGATGTGGAACTCATTGTCGGACAAAGGGAACATCCAGGAGTAGCCAAGGTTGCCATATTGGATGACCACCTTCGAGCTGTCTGCCCGTTCCCTCCTGACCCTGTACTGCACGCAAGGCACGAGCAGGTCGGCCTTAATGCGAGGTAGGTATGCTCTTCGCAGGCCGGTCGCATCTATGACCCGCTCGTACCTGCGCGGAGGGACCGGGCCACCTAGCACTTCCACACCCTTGCGCAGGTCGTTGATCAGCCGGGGCTTGTCGAAGGTCAGCAGGTGCGCTCTCATATCGACCCCCTCGAAGTTCACGACCCTGAAGTCTTTGAAAACATATTGCCCAGGGTCCAGCCCGGCAGCTCTGACATGCTGACGGAAACTGCTTGTCGACCCCCAAGCACATGGGTTGATGCCACAGGCTGCGTGACTGACCGCATCCCCGTAGATGTCCGCCTTCATCCCTTGGGATTCCAGTAGACGATACAGGTAGCTGCCGGTCATCCCGGCGCCCGCAATTGCCACTCTCGACACCATCGCCTCAGCCTCTATCTTAACGCTCTCTCATTTCCTGTGTTCCTTCCATATGCCTGCGATCTCATCTCGCTCGACCCGCAACCTCATGCGAGAGCGATCAGGACCGCCCCTAGCAGTACCCCGTTCACGATCGTCACCATTAGCTGCTTCACCAGGAGCTTCGACATCGCATGGCTGGTCCCCTCCCAGGTGTCAGTCGTCGGGCTGGGGACTCCTCTTACGAGGGGGTGGAAGAAGTTCCGCTTCTTCACGATGCCGTGCTTCAACAGGTAGTCATTTCGCAACCAGTCAATCCTCATAGCGTACCACGTCTGGAGCGCGAACAGCGCGGCGGGGACGACCATTAGGACCGGGTCGATCTTGAGGAACAGGAACGCGACAACGGAGAACAGGCCGCACGCGGGATAGACCGTGCTCCAGGGGAACTGTGGGAAGCGCACCGAGCTCGTGACCTTCCCCCAACTCCGATCCGTCCCCGAGTCCATCGCCGCGTAGGTGACCTTCATGCTCATCCCCATGAACGTCTGGATGACCCCCATGACTATCGCAAGTCCGATGATCTGGCTCGTCGCAACGTATGCGACCCCCACGACCAATGCCATGTTGACAGGGATGTCCACGGGTATCTCGTTGAGTGGCTTGTACGCGAGCTTCAGGGGCTTGCTATTGTAACCGAGCATCCCAAAATACCCGACTGCAACGAACACGAGCGCCCATGGGAGCCTATACCCGACATATGCCGCCATCGCGGTCACCAAGGCTATCAAGCCGATGCTCAACCACGTGAGCTCTTTCTTGGTCACGTCCCCCGCGAGGAGGATCTTGTGCCTTCCCGTGCCTTCGATGTTCGTCCGAGCATCGACCTCGTAATCGGTGAGGTCGTTCAGCGAGTGTGATACGTAGTGTACAAGCACGACCCCCACCGCGCCGATGGTCACAAGGCCCCAGTCTATCGAACTGAACCCCAGTTCGTGGATCGCCGCCGCGATCCCGAGGATGATCCCGCTCCCGCTCCACGATTGGATCGCTCCCCAGCGGCCGATCCAGTACAGTGTCTTAGCCCTCATAGCCCGACATCCAGTCCATCTCGCCGGCCCTGCTATTCACTCTTCCTGATCGCGGGTCAGCTCGGCACTCTACGCACGGAAGAGATTTCAACTTAGTGGCGGAATCGTGCGCTCTCCGGCAATCATCATGCCTCGCAGAGAGATGACTGCCCGAAAGTGTACAAAGAACTTGATTCGATCTGGCAGGGCAAGAGATGTAGAAAAGATTAAGACCGCGCAAGAACTCGTTCCCATTCTCCCAGCCATTGCGCAGTCAGACCAGTGTGATAAGGATGAGCGAAGAGGATGCGATCAAGAGAACGCGCGGGATGCCCG
>CALMQK010000134.1 GCA_937872085.1 uncultured euryarchaeote | reverse complement strand
AGACCGAGACGAGGTTGAACTTCTCGATGCCCGCATCACGGAGAGCCATCTCGAAGGACTGGAGTTCGTACTTGTGCCTGCCCACGCCTTTTGTAAAGAAGATCTTCTTCGGAATCATGCGCATTGCATCACGTAATGTATCTACTCGACTAATAAACTCGGTGCCAAACGTCCGATGGGAAGAAGAATGATTCATGTGTGCTTCTGCGGATGGTACCGATAGTCAACCCCGCGCGACTATTCTCGCGGGACCGAGTACAGGAACAAGTCTAAGAGAGGAAAAAGAAAAAAAGAGGGGGGATGAATACTGAGTCTCAATTGCCCTTACTTGCGATATATAAGTGTATGTTTTCGTCCGATTTGGACGGCATCAGACCCCCGGAAAGTTGATATACATCCTGGAGGTGCACAGCGAGATTCTTGTCCTATAGCTCCAGCGACCAGAGGATGTCGATCATTACTGCGTCGCCAATGACCCTTGGGAGACCATTCTCAGCACCTTATAGAGGACCCTTGGGATCTCGTCAAAGCTGGCTACTGAGTACATCCTTCCTCCCCCGTTCTTGGCGATCCCTTCACAAGTCTCGGGTTGGCAATCGTGACTCTCAGTCATGATCACGAAAAGTCGTCTGTAGGCCCCAGCTGACTCAGCCGGATCGGCGCCCACGGTGTAGTTGCCGTCCGTGACAAGTATCCCAACCGCGTTCTTCGTGGTGGACCTGACTAGCTCCTCGCTGCCTTTCTTGAGCGCCCCGTCGATGTTGGTGTATCCTCCCGCGTGCGCGTCTAGGAGATCCGATATGAGGTCATCGAGGCTCTTGGACTGGTTCACTCTCTTGAGGACGCTTGGCCTGTCGTTGAATGTGATAAGCACATACTCGACGGTCTTCAGCCTGAACGCCAGCACGGCGATCGCCGCGGTCGCCATGGCGAGCTTGTCACCGCTCATTGAAAGGCTCGCATCCAGCATCATCGCGACAGCCAGCCGCCTCGGTTCCCGTCGCTCCACGATCAAGTCGGACGGGGAGACGTGCTTCTTCTCCACGATCAGATCAAGGGTCGATTCGACGTCCATCTCAGCATCCTCGCCCAGCCTCAACTCGCTCCTGGAGATATAGGTGGGAAGCGAGACTGGGCCGAGCAACTGAAGGACCCGCCTGATCGTCGCTTTTATGGCGATGCGCTTTGCGAGCTCAAGCAGGGTCTGATCCCTGAGGGTCATGCGGAGTTGCGAATAGTTCTTAGCTATCGCCCACCCGAGATCGTCGGACTTGGAAACCTCTTCATCGCCCAGTTCCAGCATCTGGACGAGGTCCGCGATATCCATGCGCTTCTCTCCGTCGCCCCTCGACGCGCGTCTCTTCTCCTCCTCCTTCTTCTCATCCTTCAATGGGCGACCAGGCGCTGACGGAGGAAGCGCGAAGCACTCTTCGATTATCTCATCGATCAGCTCGTCTACAGTTCTCTTGGACTCCTCCCTCACCTCTATCCGCGTTGGAAGGGCCATGTGCGCGGCCCTCCTGATCCCCTCGACCATGTCCGATGAGAGGGCGCCAGAGAGCTGGGCTATGCTCATGGCTGCGCGTACGCTCGCTCCTCGCCTGATGTTCGGGTGGTCGCGCGTCCTTCTAGCGATCCATGTCGACCTTGTGATCACCTCATGGGGGACCTTCGGGAGGTTCTTCGCGACAATCATGATCTCCTCTTCCTCCGTTTGGTAATCTAGCCGCAGTAGCTCGAACCTGTCAGACAGCGCCTCCGAGAGGGCAGTCGTCGCGACGAATTCCCGCGGATTCTGAGTCGCTATCAGAACGAACCCCGGCGTGGCGCGGACGGTCCCTATCTTGGGGATCTCTATCAACCCCTCGTCCATGGCCGGCAGAAGGATGTTCTGCACCCCCTCCGGCATCCGGTTCATCTCGTTGATGAAAAGAACGCCACCTTCTCGCATGGCGCTTGTGAGCGGTCCTGGGGAGAAAGCTTCCTTGATGTACCCTTTCTCAAGGACGATGGGCGGGTCGAACCAGCCAGATAGCTTCTGTTCGGTGTATCTCTCGTCCCCGTCTACCCTGAAGATCGATCTGCCAAGGTGCTTGGCGACTGCGATGGCTAGTACGGTCTTTCCTACGCCGACCGGACCTTCGATCATGAGATGCTTGCCAGAACTAATCGCAGCCAGGGATTTCTCCAGTTCTTTCGCGCGACCGACTATGGCGTTCTTCTTCTGGATTGAGACGACCTCATCCGCGATGGACATGTTCCCTTACCGCCTCAGGATAAGCCAGATGGATATTAATCGTTTCCTGACTGGGTCAATCTCTAGGCTTTGGGCAGAAGTATGATGAACACGCTTCCTCTCGTGAAATCGTCATGGATGCGATTCTCGACCCATATCCTGCCGCCATACCTGTCCAAGAGCGACTTGACGATCGAGAGACCCATGCCAGCGCCTTTTGACTTTGAATGTTGCGGCCTGTCTTGCTTGACTAGATTCCTGTATTCTCTCGAGAAGATCTTGTCCTTCATCTCATCCGGGATCCCGACCCCGCGGTCGATGACCCTGATCTCCGCGTAGTCCCGATTCTCAAGCTCTACCATCTTGGTCTCCACATCTATGACAATCTCGTCGTGCTCATCGAATTTTATGGAATTGGTGAACACATTGTAGAGGACCTCATCCAGGAAATTGTCGGCTACCACCCATACGTCCTGAGTGGGCAGATTGAGCCTGATGTCGACCTTCTTCT
>CALMQK010000133.1 GCA_937872085.1 uncultured euryarchaeote | reverse complement strand
GATCCGCGTTCGTTGATCCGCGCACTGGCGAGTCATACGCCTGCTACATGATCGACATTCGTGTGCTCACCGATGCCGAATGGGAGCGGATCCACGGCGATATGGTGAAGCGATTTCCAGATTGCCCACCCAATCTGGAAGATCTCAAGAAAGTGGTGCGGGCGCGTGGTGGTATGCCGATCAGGGCGGATAGGGTTGACTCGGTGATCAAGATCACGTCGAAGCGGGAGCTGATCTGATGTCGCGCATCGAACTTGATAAGAAACGGAGGGGCTTCTTGCAGCTCAGCGGGCGTCAGAACTGGGAATGGGCGAAGGCCGTCGGGGCCAGCGGCGAGATGGACAGATTGGATAAGGCGCGCCCTAAGTGCCCCAAGTGCCAGCGCGAGTTTTCGTTCTACGAGATCAACAAGGCGCGGAGCAACGGGCGGATCCGGTGCCCGCAATGCCGCCGGGAAACGGATCTCAAGGATCTTGGGGTGCTGAAGTGACCGTCTGCAAGGGCTGTGTTCATGCTGGTGAAACACACTTCTCGCACAACGCCCATCAGGGGGCCATGGACAAGGTGGCGAAGTGTCAGACCTGCACCCGCGGCCCGAAGAAGAGGGGGCGGCTGGGCGCGATATTCCGCCGAACCGATAACTACGAATCAAAGGCTGACGTGGCCAGAATGAGCGCGATGAGGCGCGGGTGGGGGCAAGGAGCCAAGGACAACGGCCACAATGTTCCAGGGCCGCCACATCCAACTCGAAAAGAGATGAAGATCATTCGGAAGGAGGGGCGGACATGAGCGAGGAAAGGTGCAAGGGGTGTGTCTATCATCGCAAGAAGGACGAGGGGTGCGTCAGGTTCACCGACTATCAGAATGACCACTACGCTTGGAGTCAACTCTGCAGGGGGTCGTGCTACCGTGCCAGGAGAAGGTGAAAGGTTGATCCAGAAGGGGAAGCCCCTGTATCCATTCTGCTCCCGATGCCGGGTGCGAATGGTCGTCTGGGTAACGGGTCGGCAACACAAAACGCCGACCAGTTACAAGTGCAGCGGTTGCGGGCGAATCGCCACAAGGGGCACGCCCGAATACTACGCGGGCGTTGAGCTAAGGCTACAGATCGAGGCCGAGTTGCTGGCCATCATGCGAGGTAAGTGATATGGAAGCGAAAATATCAAGGAAGGAAGCGAACCAGATGCGAACGAACAGATTCACATACGGTGGCGTTACGCTGTACTGCGGGGACTACGAGAAATGTATCCCGGCCGAGGGCAAGATCGAGCTGATCTTCACATCCCCGCCGTACAACATCGGATCGACGAGTCCGAAGATCGTTGGGAAGCGCAAGCTAGGAGGCTATGATCGGAAGTCGTGGGGGGCAATCGAGGATTACGCCGACGCGATGCCCGAGGACGAGTACGAAGCCAGCCAGCGCCGCTTCCTCGAGTGGTGCGCGACGGTGATCCAGGACGATGGCGTGATCATCTACAACCACAAGCCGAGGCACAAGAACGGGAAGATC
>CALMQK010000132.1 GCA_937872085.1 uncultured euryarchaeote | reverse complement strand
GAGCTGGTCGAGCTCGTGAAATCTGGCGGATTTGATCTAGGATTCATACTAGACGGCGATGCTGACAGGACCATCTTCGTCGACGAGAATGGCAGATACCTCTATGGGGACAGAAGCCTGGCGATCGTAGCCAAGTACACCTGCTCCCAGAAGAAAGGGAGGCGAGTGGTCACGACCGTGGGTTCCTCGATGGCGGTGGAGGACGCGGTCAAGATGTCCGGTGGGTCCATCACGTATACGAGGGTGGGCTCGCCAGTCGTGGCCCGCGAGATGATGGACCAGGGAGGCATCTTCGGGGGAGAGGAGAACGGAGGCCTGATATTCGCTGACTTCCAGTACTGCAGGGATGGCGCCATGGCCGTCGCCAAGATGCTCGAGATAGTCGCGCTCAAGGGGAAGCTTTCGAAGGTCAACGATGAGATCCCGCAATACTTCCAGTTCAAGAAGAAGACGCCTTGCCCAGAGGGGAAGAAGGAAGGCGTGATGGAGCGGCTCGCGCGGACGGCCAAGGGGAAGAGGGTAGACCGGACAGACGGTGTGAAGATATTCCTCAAGGAGGGGTGGGTCCTAGTGCGCCCTTCGGGAACGGAACCCCTGTTCCGGGTATTCTCGGAATCGAAGACGTCGGAGAAGGCCGAGAAGCTGGCGGATGAATACGTGAAACTGGTTAAGAGACTGATAAAGGAATGACTCATTTCTTCGTCTTGACAGTGCGGCTCTTCCACTTCACCGCCATGACCTCGCGCATCATCCGCGCCGCGAGGACCGATGTGTTGCCGTTGTCATAGGGCGGGCACACCTCCACGACATCGAACCCTACGAGACGGTCTCCGAGCTTGTTGATGACATATCTTACGTCCCAGGGCGTGAGCCCGAAGGGCTCAGGGGTTCCAGTTCCTGGGGCATATGCCGGGTCTATCCCATCGATGTCCAAAGAGAGATAGACCGGCTTCCGCTTGAGCTTCGCCAGCATGCGGTCGAAGACCTCCTCGACGCCCTTTTCGTGTATCTCGAAGGCGTCTGCGTACAATGCGCCCTCCACCTTCTCATCGACAGAGATGGACCTGACGCCAAAAGCGAATGCGTTCCCCTTGCCTACGCTCTCGACTATCCTCCTGTGCGCGCACGCGTGGCTGTTCTTCAATCCTTGATACTCGTCGCGATAGTCGAGGTGCGCGTCAATCGATATGCAGGAGATCTCACCGAAGGCCTTCACGATCGGCGGCGTGATGGAGTGCTCCCCGCCTATGAACATGGGGAACTTCTTTGCCGACACGATGCGCCTGGCCTCTTCCTCGATGGACTCGACCATCTCGTCGACCGTGCCCTCCTCGTAGAGGTCGCCGGCATCTTGGACGGCTATGTCGCCGAAGCTCACCCCGTGCTCGAAGTTCTCGCGCTCGAAATTGAGCGACGCCTCCCTTATGACGGTCGGGGCGAACCTCGCTCCCGACCTGAATGTCGTGGTCTTGTCGAACGGCACGCCAACTACGACGAACTGCGCATCCTCAAAAGATGAGACCGCGTCAGCGAACCTGAGCATGCCGCGGATGGGCATTCTCACACCCTTGTGATCTTCTTCCTGTCCATGGTGATCATGTACAGGACGTCTCCACCGGGCTTTATGGTGTCCTTGACCTCGTCCGTGACTGGCAGGGAGAACATCTCGTAGGTCTCGAGGTCCATCAGCTGTGCCTCGCTCCCCTGGATCGACACTACCTGCGCCTGCCTCTTGTCGATCAAAGGCACGAGGACCTTGTGCTTGACCGGGTAGACCACGGATTTCTTGTTGGTGTCGAATAGCCCCATCGCCTCTATCCTCGCCTTCGCTTCGCCGTGTTTCCCGGGCTTGGACATCGAAATGCTAATGATCTTGCAGGGCTCGTCGTCGATGACGATGTATCTGCCTTCCTTCAGCTCTCTGACTTCCACTTGCTCGGTTGCCATGCAAATCACTGCTGGGGACGGTAAATGACGGTCATTTAAAATACTTATGCGTCAGCGCCTTTGTCTCCTCTGCGTCCTTGCTGGTTGGGATTTCTTCCTGGGAGATGCATGCTGCACTTTGATCTCTGTCACCCTCTTCTCGAGCTGTGCCTTGAGTAAGTCCGAGATGTCATTGTGAGAATACACATCAGCCCTCGCGGCAAGGCATATCTTGCCCGCCAATGCCCTTGCCATCGGCCCACGCTGCCATGGTGGGGCGC
>CALMQK010000131.1 GCA_937872085.1 uncultured euryarchaeote | reverse complement strand
CTCCAGGGTGGTTCGATGAGGAGGGAGTGAATGAGGAAACTAGTTGCGGCGGTATTGAGCGCGATTGTGGTAGGATTGTTGCTGGTTCCGAGTGGTGTCTCGGCCGGAACGAAGATGGTCACGGTTCCGGACAGGCAGGGGGACCTCTGCAAGCATTACAACTGGAGTACTGGGGAGCCTAGGCACGTATTGGGGAATAACACGCCAGTGGTAACTGCTGGATACCTCGATATCGTGTCCGCGTGGCTTGCGCAAAAGGGGAAGATGTACACATTCGGGATGGAACTCGCGGCTGGTCTTCCACAAGAGGGGAAAGCGCTGCCGTGCGGGATGAGTTTGGCGACCTGGCAGATGATTATTGAATCCGCTGGGCCTTGGGATCCATATAATCCCTTGCCGTTCGCTTACTTCGTGACTTTGACGTATGATGGATCGAGCTACTCTGCCAGTCTATGGGATGTTGACATGCGCGTCATGACACCTTTGCAGTTCACGCATGACGGACCGAGATTCCAGATGGTGTTCTCGGAAGATTCGATTGGCGGTCTATCAACATTCTGGTGGTCCTTCGATGTGGAGGTGTATTTCGGAGTAGGCGGATGGTCGATGCCTGACAATCCCGACCCTGGAGCTAGCCCGGGTCAGGTGTTCTGGGATATTCCGTGGCCTCCTGTTTGAGCCGTACTGATCGGCGCTTGTGAGCTCAAACCCTTTCCACTTGTTCTTTCCTTCTCTATGGTCTTTCTCACAGTGAGCCGTGTGCATACTTGAACACCTGGCTATTCATCAATCAGAGGGTGTTGGCACCGAGACAGGAACCTTTTACGTCCTCTCTTTTGTCAACGAAAGAAGATTGAATTCTCAAGATGAACTTCGGGGGATCCTGAACCTCTCTATGGGCCTATCATTAAGATGGATAAGTTGCATTCGCCATTAATCGGGGGATCCTCATCAAGATTGAGCTATATCACGCCTCGAAGTTCGGGAACGGAGCGAAGATCGCCGAGGAGCTACTGCGGGCCATGGGAACCAAGGGCCACCAGGTGAACGTGCATCATATCGACGAGTCGAAGCCAAAGGAGCTGCCCCTCGCCGACCTGTACATCTTTGGGTCACCCACGCGATTCGGCGGGCCACTAGGAAGCATGCGCCGTTTCATCAAGAAGACCTCGCTGCCGTCGGGAACAAAGTATGCCATATTCGCGACTCACGGTGACGCGGTGCCCAACAAGAAGACCGGACAGATGCCGACGGAGGAAGAGATCAACCGCTGGAGGAAGACCATACCCATCCTGGACGAGATCTTGAGGGAGAAGGGGCTGGTGAAAGTTGCCGACAAGATATTCTTGGTCTCAGGGGAGAGGCTGAAGGGGCCGTTGAAGGAAGGCTGGCAGGGAAAGGTGGAGGAGTTCACCACCACCATCCTCAGCTCGTCCTGAGTATTAACTCGGTTTCGAAGAGTCCATCCGGCTCATGGTCTCTCGAGCGAATTCCCGGGCCTTTTCCACTCGAGTTGCATCTGGCTGTCCTTTGCTGTTGTCCATCTTTGCCTGTGAGCGCATCTTCTTGCTTGGAGCTATCTTCATAATGAATTTCACGCCTTTGGCAAGCTCTCCCTGGCAGTCGAAGATCCCCTGGAGATCCGCTCCGGCAGCGGCCTGCGTGAACTTCGCGAGCGTTTCCGGGAGTTCCGGTTCTCCCTCCGGTGCAGCATGTGTTATGAAGAGTGCTATCTTGCGTCCATCGGTGCAATGCTTCTCCAGGAACTGCTTTGTCTTCTTGTCAGGCCCGTACCCGTGGACGGGAAACCCGAGGAAGGAGATATCATACGATCCGATATCCTGGACCTCGTCGACCTTCTTGATGTCCTTGTCGCATCTGATCTCGTCGCAGATGGCCTCAGCAATCTTCTTCGTGTTCCCCGTCGAGGACAAATAGGCAACCAGTGCTTTCATTGAATTCCCCGTTCAGGATTGCAGTTGTTTTTAAGAACTTTTCGG
>CALMQK010000130.1 GCA_937872085.1 uncultured euryarchaeote | reverse complement strand
ATGCAGGTCTCCGAGAACGAACTGCACCGCAGAAGACGATACACGGTGAAGGCGAACGGCGGTGTCGTCACGGTCGAGGTCGTCCGGCCGATGCACAACACGGAGTTCTGTGCGAACTGCACTAGGATAAGGATGACGAGCGATGGACATCTCAAACCCTGTCTATTGGATCCATCGGGAAATGTGGATGTGTTGACTCCACTCAGGGCGGGATCCTCCGACAACGAGCTTCGAGAGGTCTTCTTGTCAGCCGTCGCGAACAGGAGGCCCTACTGGAGATGAGAAACGTGAAATCCGACGTCAGGGTCACTTCGCGGTCCATCTCCGTCGACCGGGTGCTCAGATCCGTCTCCGATAAGTCCGCAGGAGGGACCGTGGTCTTCGTTGGGACGGTCAGGGACAATTCGGCAGGTGCACGGGTCACGACCATCGAATTGGAGTCCGCCAAGGGCCTGGCAGAGGCCGACCTGAAGAGGATTGCCGACAAGGCGCTGAAGCGCTTCGATGTGTCAAGGCTCGTGATCGTTCACAGGCTTGGCAGGCTGAAAGTGGGGGAAGTGATAGTGGCGATCGCCGTTAGCGCGCCCCACCGACAACACGCATTCGTTGCCTGCAGATTCGTGATTGATGAACTTAAGAAGACTACCCCGATCTGGAAGAAGGAATATGGGCCAGGGACGTCAAGATGGGTAGAGGGATGAGGACATGGCGAGCATGATCGACATAGGGCGTAAGAAGGCAGTGAATCGAAAAGCGGTGGCCGAAGGACACATAAGACTGAGGCCATCGACCCTGGAGGCCATCTCACATAACACGATCAAGAAAGGGGACGTGCTCACTTCCTCCAAGCTGGCTGGCATCCAGGCCGCCAAGGCAACGGCACAGGTGCTCCCTCTTTGCCACCAGGTCCCCTTGACTTCCATCGAGGTGGATATCAGTATTCTTGAGGACGAGCTTGTCGCAAGATGCGAAGTTTCGGCCAATTACAAGACCGGCGTGGAGATGGAAGCGCTCGTCGGCGCCGCGACCGCGCTTCTCAACGTGTGGGACATGGTCAAGTATCTTGAGAAGGACAAACTGGGACAGTACCCCAACACATCGATTTCCAATCTGAGGGTCTTGAGCAAGACGAAGGGAGGTCCGAGACATGGGGGTCGATGATCATAGACAGAAGGCCCCCAAGTGCGTTAGACTCGCCATCATAACGGTCAGCGACACTCGGACCGAAAAGGACGATTCCTCTGGGATGGCGATCGCCGAGATCATGGTCGAAGCGGGGCATGAAGTGGTCCGCAAGATCATGACGAAGGACGATGCTGGCGAGATACAGAAGGCCTTGAGGGAATTGATCGAGGATGAATCCGTCCAGGCTGTGATCTTGAATGGAGGGACAGGTATCGCCAGAAGGGACGTCACGATGGAGGCCATCCAACACTTCCAGGAGAAGACCATGCCTGGCTTCGGGGAGC
>CALMQK010000129.1 GCA_937872085.1 uncultured euryarchaeote | reverse complement strand
TGGCCGATGCGGAGAAGGCTTTCGCGGCTGGCAGCTACACGAAGGCTTTGTCACTGGCCATCAAGTCGAGGAAGTCGGTCAACGAGGTCGCCGACGAGGAGGCCATCAAGCTCAAGAGGAACCCCGAGAGCGAGGATGAGGAAGAGCAGATTGCGGAGACCCCGGCCGAGGATACCTCCGATGAACCGGCTGGCGAGTGCAATTCGTGCGGAGCGGTCCTGGATGCAGATGATATGTTCTGTCACAAGTGTGGGACCAGGGTCGAGTTCGAGAGGGAATGCGCGGGTTGCGGGACCACGGCCAAGGCGGAGGACACCTTCTGCCGGAAGTGCGGGTCCAAGGTCGACTGATCAGGGCACCGAGTGCTTGTTCTTGACGATGACCGCTGCGAGCGCGCCCGCTCCAAAACCGTTGTCTATGTTCACCACGCCGATACCGCTCGAGCAGCTGGATAACATGCCCAGGAGAGCCGCGATGCCCTCGAAGCTCGCGCCGTAGCCCACGCTTGTCGGTACCGCGATCACGGGCTTGTCCGTCAATCCCGCGACGACGCTTGGCAACGCGCCCTCCATCCCGGCCAGGACGATGATCACGTCGGCCGCCCTGAACTGCTTGATGTTGGATGTCAGCCTGTGGATGCCCGCGACCCCGACATCATATAATCTCTCGACCTTGCACCCGAGGAGCTCACACGTGACCGCAGCCTCCTCCGCGACGGGTATGTCTGATGTGCCCGCCGTCACCACGAGAACCTTCCCGATGAGCTTCCTTCCAGAGACGCCGACGGTCGCGATGTTGGCCTCCCGATAGTATCGCACTCTCTTGCCGAACTTCTTGGAAAGCTTGGCGAACTGTTCCTTCTTCATGCGTGTGAAGATCGCCTCGTTACCGCGAGCCAAGGTCTTCTCCGCGATCTCCAGGATCTGCCTCTCGGTCTTCCCCGGGGTGTAGATGGCCTCTGGTATGCCTTTCCTGAGCTCCCTGTGATGGTCCAGCTTGGCGAATCCGAGGTCCTCGTACGGAAGCATCCGGAGCTGTTCCATGGCATGGGCTACCGTGCAATCGCCTCGGCTTAGCTGTGAAAGTATCTTCTCTATCTTCCTCGGGGTCATCTCGGAAGCACCTCGTTCAGGCTCCCGGTTCTATATCCTTCCAGGTCCAAGGATATGTAGGTGAAGCCCAGGGACCTGAGTTTCTTGGTCACTGACGTCCTCGTTCCTGGAGATGAGAGCATGGCGATATCCTGTGGTGCCACCTCGATCCTCGCCAAGTTCCCGTGGACCCGCACCCTGACGCCGTCGAAGCCTTTCGCCTTCAGGAACTCCTCGGCCTCCTCGATCATCCTCAACTTCTCTGCGGTTATCCTCTCACCATAGGGTATCCGCGACGCCAGACAAGGGCTCGAGCTCTTGTGCGCGGTGGGGAGCTTGAGCGCTCGTGATATAGCCCGGACCTCCTTCTTGCCCAGGCCCGATTCCGCGAGCGGGCTCCTGACTCCGAGCTCCTCCTTGGCCTTCAGGCCCGGCCTGTAGTCGTCCTTGTCGTCCGCGTTCGACCCATCGACGACCTCCTTCATGCCGTGCTCGTCCGCAACCTTCCTTATGTGGCGGAGGTCGTCGAGTTTGCACAAGTAGCATCGGTCCGCAGGGTTGTTGACAAACTCCTTGTCGCCGAGGGGATCCACTCGGACGACGATGTGCCGGATGCCGATCCTGCGCGCGACCGTACCCGCATCGGCGAGTTCGCGCGAAGGGAAGAGTGGAGAGTCAATGGTGACCGCGATCGCATCTTCGCCTAGCTCATCATGCGCCATCTTCGCGACCAGAGTCGAATCCGCCCCGCCTGAGAACGCCACAGCCACTGAGCCCAGCGAACGAATGGTGGTCCTCAGTTTCGCCAACTTCCTGTCGATCGGTTTCATGGCATCTTTGGCAACACTTGGCGGTTATTAGTATTCTCGGACGAGCTGAGAATTCGTTCCACCGAAATGGGAACCGGTTACGCTTCGTCGGGTGTCGACGGGCGCTGAGCATCCGCATGGTCTGGCTACGGTCCTGATGGAAGACTAGATATATCGGCCGTTCCCGTTATAGAGGACCCGGCTGGGCTCTGGAGGAGAGCATGGCAGAGGAGAACACTGTATACATTGGAAAGAAGCCAACCATGAACTACGTCCTCGCCGTCGTGTCGCAGGTCAACGCTGGTCACGACGACGTTTGCATAAAGGCGCGAGGACGAGCGATTAGCAGGGCTGTAGACGTTGCGGAGATCGTCAAGAACAGATTCGTCCAGGAGCTGGGGTACAAGGACGTCAAGATAGCGACGGAGAAGTTGCCCAGCCTGGACGGCGGAAGCGCAAACGTCTCCTCGATAGAGATATACCTGAGCAAGTAGCGCTCAAGGGTAGAAGGGGAAGAAACAGCGCAGCCATAGTGTCTACCATACATGCCTCTCATCGATGTCGCTTGTTGCGTTTGTGCATCAAGTACTTTTATTGCGAGATAGCGCTATCTCTCGGAACAGAAGGACGAATGGCGGCAGCTACATGATAATCGTGAAGCTCGGCGGAAGCGTCATAACGGACAAGTCGAGGCTCCGGACATTCAGACAGGAGACCTGCGAACGGCTCGCTGGGGAACTCCTAGCGGCGAAAGAGGGTCTTGTGGTCGTGCACGGGGCGGGCTCGTTCGGTCATATCGAGGCCAAGAAGCACGAGCTTCACAAAGGCCTCAAGAATGAAGAGCAGATCGAGCATGTCGCGAAGGTCCAGCGAGACGTCCGCGAGCTGAACCTCAAGGTCATCAAGACGCTGATCGACGGTGGCATCAAAGCAGTCTCGATCCCGCCCGCGGGTGCCGCCACATTCAGCGCGTGCGCGGTCAGGTCTTTCGATCCCGATACGTTCCGAAGCATCCTGGACCTTGGCCTGACCCCGGTGTCATTCGGCGACGTGGTCCCCGATGAGTCGATGGGTTTCTCCATCTGTTCAGGTGACCTCATCATGGAGGCATTGGCGAAGCAGTTCAAGCCGAGCCTTGTCGTGTTCTGTGCGGACGTGGACGGTGTGTTCGACAGCGATCCGAAGGACAACAAGAAGGCGAGGCTCATCCCGAGACTCGACAGCTCGACGCTGTCGAAACTCAAACGTACAGAGCCCAAGCGCGACGATGTCACCGGGAGCATCTACGGCAAGTTGGAGCGCATGCTGGCCATCGCCAGGAACTGCGAAAAGTGTATGATAGTGAACGGCAATGTGCCGGGAAGGCTCGAGAAGGCCATAAGGGGACAGAAGGTCGTGTCTACCGTGGTCCTACCTTAGTAGGTGAACCGATGGAAGAGGAGACCCCCGAGAAGATCATAGAGCGCCGGAAGGGCGATCATGTCGAGATCTGCGCCAATGAGGATCTCACTCAGGATTACTTCTACTGGGACGATGTGAAGCTGGTCCACAACCCCATGCCCGAGATAGACCTCGACGAGGTGACCACGTCGACGACCATCTTCGGACGGAAGCTCGAGGCCCCGCTGATCATATCCGCGATGACCGGAGGCTACGGCAAGGCGGAGGAGATCAACAGGAACCTCGCTGCCGCCGCAGAGGAGTTCGGCATCGGAATGGGAGTCGGGAGCCAGAGGGCCGCGCTGGAGAACCCGGAGCTCGCTCGCACATATTCTGTGATCAAGGAGTTCGAGGTGCCCTTGAGGATCGCGAACCTTGGGGTGCCCCAGCTCATCAAGCAGGGCCTGACCGCCCCGATCGGGATAGACGATGGCAGGGCTGCGATGGAGATGATCGACGCGCATCTGCTCGCGATCCACATGAACTATCTTCAGGAGATCGTGCAGCCGGAAGGTGACACAAAGAGCAGGGGCGGGCTCAAGGCCCTCGAGACGTTCGCCAGCGCCCTGCCGGTCATAGCCAAGGAGACTGGAGCGGGCATTCCGAAGGAGACCGCACTGCGGCTCAAGAAAGCGAAGGTCAAGGGTTTGGACGTTGGCGGACTTGGGGGAACGAGCTTCTCCGCTGTCGAGTACTATCGCGCCAAATCAGCGGGGGACACCAAACGCGCGAACATCGGGAAGACCTTCTGGGATTGGGGGATCCCGACACCCGTGGCCGTCGTCGTAGCCAATGTCGGCCTCCCGATCATATCGACTGGAGGTCTGCGGAGCGGGCTCGATGTCGCCCGAGCGATCGCGATCGGCGCTGGATGCGCCGGGATGGCGGGAAGGCTTCTGCCGGCGGCCCTGGACAGCAGGGAAGCGATCACACAGGAGATCCAGACCATCATCGATGAGCTGAAGGCGGCCATGTTCCTGGTCGGAGCGAAGGACGTCAAGGAGCTCGCGGCTACGAGGGCCCTTATGACCGGACGCTCGAAGGATTGGCTGGACCAGTTGTCGGAGTGATTCTGATGGTTGCATTGCTTGAGAGCTACAAGGACCGCGTCGAGAAGATCAACGAATACATAATGCGCTCGCTCGAGGTCGTCGAGAACAAGAACCTGAAGGCCGCGATGGCCCACTATCCTCAGGCTGGCGGGAAGAGGCTGAGGCCGCTCCTCGCGACGATCAGCTGCGAGGCGGTGGGAGGGAGATGGAGCGCGGCGATGCCGTTCGGAGCCGCCCTCGAACTGGTGCACAACTTTACGCTCGTCCATGACGACGTCATGGACAACGACGAGACCAGGCGCGGGATCAAGACGGTTCACACTCAATATGGCGTGCCCGAGGCGATCCTGGCAGGGGACGCGCTGTTCGCCCGCGCGTTCGAGCTCATCCCCGATTCAGATACCCATGACGACAGGCTTGTCCAGCTCGTGGACATCATCGCCAAGGCCGTCAGGCTGCTGGCAGAGGGTCAGCAGATGGATATGGACTTCGAGGACAGGAAGACCGTCAAGGATACCGAGTACATGAAGATGATAGAGCTCAAAACCGCCGTCCTGTACTCTGCCGCGGCGCAGGGCGGAGCCGTGATCGGCGAATCGTCCGAACAGGAGGAAGAGGCGCTCCGCGAGTATGGCAGGCTCGTCGGGCTCGGGTTCCAGATATGGGACGACGTGCTGGACCTGACATCGGACCAGAAGACCTTCGGGAAGCCGGTCCTGAACGACATAAGGAACGGGAAGAAGACCCTGATCGTGATAAGCGCGCTTGAGGACCTCCACGGAAAGGAACGGGAGGATCTTTTCAAGGCGCTCGGCAACAAGAAAGCGACTCCCGATCAGCTCGTCGCGGCGAAGGACGTACTGGACCGCGCGGGCGCGATAGACCATGCGATCGAGATTGCTAACGGTCTGGTCAAGGGAGCGAAGGACAAGTTGAGTGTGCTGAAGGACACGAAACACAAGAAGTGCCTCGAGTCCTTCGCGGACTACACCGTCACGAGGAAGACCTAGACCACGCCCGATTTGGTCAGCTTGAAATCCGCCCTCTTGCCCTCTTCGAGATGCCGGTGCTTGATGATGACCGCTCTTCTCGC
>CALMQK010000128.1 GCA_937872085.1 uncultured euryarchaeote | reverse complement strand
CTAGTTACAGTCGCAGTAGCTTCGCTGCTGGTCAGCACGGTAGTTCTTGCAATACAGGCATCAGCAAACCCGAGCGCGCCTCCACCTCAGCCTGACGCCACTTTCCGGCTAACAGAGCCGCTCTCTGGAATTGTCTGGCTCTTCTTCGTGAATATTCTCGTAGATATGTTCTGCTTTTGTGGGTTGCTTCTAGCTTTCGCCAAGAAATACGTGTCAAGCTCAGGAATCGTCAGAACTAGCGGAAGACGCTTCCTAATCGCCCTGGTAGGTGCAGTGTCCGTAGTCGCATTGATTGGCGCCGTCGTGGATTTCTATTTCGTGGCTCAGCCGAGATTCATCAACGGTATCTACAACTCATCTGGTCAAAACATATCCGGAATCTACAGAGTGATGGTTGTCGATTTGAACAACTGGACGGCTGCCTTGATAATGATAGCCTTGTCAATCATAGCTTGCTCTTTTGCTTTTCTGAGGCTGCGCATCTCGATGGGTCTCTTGATTGCTGCCGGGTTCGTTGTTATCAATCTCGCTTTCTGGATTCTGATAAGTGCCTTTGGAGAAGATGTCACCTACCTCACAATCCTGTTGGGCGTTCTCTCGGCACCCATAGCCGTAAGAGGGCTGCTTCACTGGTACGTGGCCGACATGCCTCTCCTCTTCCAGTCGCAACCTGTGCCCAAAGGATAGCGCGAAGGCTAGATTCGTTTTCGAATCCATTGGCTAGGAACCCAACTCGAGCTTCTCCGAATCTCGGAGGACGCGTCAATCCTCTCTCCATTCCTTCCTCATATCACGGCCCGAGACCATCGACGTCAACGGGGGGAACTGTCAGTCATCGCCGCTACGGCCGATTCACCGGAGTCTTGCCCCGCACATCTCACAGAACATTGCCCCACTGGCTAGAGGTTGGCCGCATTGACTGCAAAACCTCGAGGGAGGTATCTGCCCAGGAGCTGTGACCCCAGCGGGGACGGTCGGCCATTGCGGCTGCGGCTGCTGAGCAGCATATGCCGGTGGCGGTGCATAGGGTTGGACTCCAGGCTGGATGTACATCGGGGCAGGCGGTCCGTACTGAAGGAATCCCTGTTGGGCTGGCGTGGTGTATTGCTGCTTCGCCATTCTCAGAAAGATCATCATCATGAACACACCAATCACTGATCCGTAGAACCCGGTCCCGAACCACCAATCATCGGATCCCGAGACAGCCACCACGAATACCACTCCCGCGACTAGTATCAGAACGAGCTGGATTACTGAGGCCATCAACGCGCGGTTCACCTGCTGCATTGTCAAAGAGTCGGGGTTCTGCGCACCTTTGAGCGTCACCGATAGCGCGAAAAAGAGCGGTATGCAGACAACGGCGATGCCGACTAGCGAGATCGGAGAGTCGACTCCGATGTAGCTCCATACACTTGTGCCTGAATAGTAGTAGTAATTGTACCATCCTCCGAAATCCGTCAAGAATAGAACCGCTAGGGCGACAACTCCGCCAATCATTGCGCCTACGAACAAAGCCGGGCGCGAAGTGGTCTCAGTCATTATGGCGCAATCGCGCTTATTGTCAATTAACGTTTCGCATGTCAATCCGCAGGCGCAAGCCCTTTCGATTCTCGTGTGATGTGATTTCCTGCGACCCCAAAGTCGCCATCTTCCCTCTGCACATCTTCCTTCATTGACATGACGCAGGAGTGGGGTAGGCCGGATTTGAACCGACGGTCACGTGGTCCCGAACCACGGATCATACCAAGCTAGACCACTACCCCATGGTGTCAGGCGGGTGAGGGATAGCGAGGCGTGTTCTTAATTCTAGTGCATTGGCTAGTGCCTAGTCTTCGGAGGACAACTAACGATTCGAAAAGACCCCTTTTGGCCCAGCGCTTTCGACTCGCAAGAACGAGTGGAAACCGAGTGCTCTTTGCTAGCCAGCGTCAATCGTCTATTGCCGTAATCGAAATACGACAACTATAAGTAGCGCGGAAATTCTTTTGCGCTCATGCGGGACCAGGTGAGGGAGAAGATCGCGGGGGAGATTTGTCTCTCCGACGAACCAGGCAAGACGATCAGAAAATGGAGGGAGCAGTTCAAGATTTCGCAGCAGGAACTCTCCCGTCATCTCGGCGTGTCGCCGTCGGTCATCAGCGACTACGAAGCGGGCAGGAGGAAATCTCCAGGAGTCGTCACCGTCCGGAAGATCGTCGATGCGTTTCTCGAGATAGACGAGAAGACCGGAAGCAACATCCTGAAACAGTACTCCCTCGCTGCGAAGACGGATTCGATCATCTCGATCAAGGAATTCGCCGTGGAAGTGCTCGCGTCTGACCTGGTCTCGAAGATCCAAGGAGAGAATCTCACGCCCGCGATGTCTTTGGAGAAACACATCCACGGATACACTGTCATAGACAGCGTGAGGGCGATCACGTCGTTGAGCTCCTTCGATTATCTCAAGATCTACGGATGGAGCAGCCAGAGAGCGCTCATCTTCACGGGCGTCAGGTTCGGCAGGTCTCCGATGATCGCCATCCGTGCGCATCCGCTGAAGCCCGCACTTGTCGTCTACCAGAAACCTGAGCAGGTCGATGAGCTCGCGATAAGGCTCGCCGAGCTGGAGGGCATACCGCTCGTGAGGACGCAGCTGGCAGTGGCGGAACTTGTAGACAATCTTCAATCGCTGGGCTAGAGGGAAGGGATTCGACCATGAAAGTTGGAATAGTCAGTTACGGAGCATATGTGCCACGGTATAGGATCACGCCGGAGGAGATCGGCAAGGTCTGGGGCGTCGATGGCAAGGCGATGAGCAAGGGCCTGATGATCAACTGCAAGTCCGTGCCTTCGCCGGATGAGGATACGATAACCATAGCCGTCGAAGCTGCCAGGAACATGATGAAGCGCTGCGAGGTGAGCCCGAAGGACATCGGAGCGATATACGTCGGGTCGGAATCCCATCCTTATGCGGTCAAGCCCTCGGGGACGATAGTCGCTGAAGCGATAGAAGCGTCGCCGCACCTGACGGTGGCGGACTTCGAGTTCGCGTGCAAGGCGGGGACCGCCGCCATCCAGACGTGCATGGGCATGGTTGGATCCGGCATGGTGAAGTACGGAGTGGCGATAGGAGCCGATACTTCCCAAGGTGCCCCCGGAGACGCCCTCGAGTTCTCCGCGTCCGCGGGAGGGGCGGCTTTCCTGATCGGGTCGGAGAAGACCATCGCCACGATCGATCAAACTTACTCATACACGACCGATACGCCTGACTTCTGGAGGCGCGAGGGCGAGATGTATCCGAGGCACGGAGGCAGGTTCACCGGTGAGCCGGCCTATTTCAAGCATGTCACGAGCGGTGCGAAGGGACTGATGGCGAAGACTGGGCTCAAAGCGGGGGACTACACCTATGCTGTCTTCCACCAGCCAAACGGGAAGTTCCCGACCAGGGTGGCTAAACAGCTCGGGTTCACCGATGAGCAAGTCAAGACGGGACTCATAGCACCGATGATCGGCAACACTTACTCAGGAGCAGTGCCCCTGGGTCTAGCTGCCATTCTCGACGAGGCGAAACCTGGGGACAAGATATTCGCCGTCGCTTATGGGTCAGGTGCTGGCTCTGACGCGTTCGACATAACTGTTACGAACGATATGGACGGTTTCCAGAGGCATAAGGCACCGACAGTCAAGGAGCTGAACTCCAACCTGAAGTTCCTGGACTATGCCACATATGCGAAATACAGGGGCAAGATACACCTGGGGAGTGAGTGAGATGAGGCGAGTCGCGATCATAGGCATCGGGGACACCGAGTTCGGGGAGCTGTGGGACCTTTCCTTCAGGGACATAGGCATCCAAGCGGGGCTCGCAGCGGTCGCCGATGCGAACATCACCGCCGATCAGATCGACGCCTTGTACGTGGGAAACATGGGCGCGGGGCGGTTCATAGAGCAGGAACACATTGGCGCCCTGATAGCGGACTATGCCGGCCTCGCGAGAGACCACATCCCCGCGACCAGGGTGGAGGCTGCTGGCGCGTCTGGCGGGCTTGCTTTGAGGCAGGGCTTCCAGGCAGTCGCGTCCGGACTGCATGACATAGTGGTCGTCGGAGGCGCCGAGAAGATGATGGACGTGAGCGATGTGGAGTCCGCGATGATACAATCATCGGCCGCGGATCAGGAATGGGAGACGATCCTCGGGGCGACTTTCCCGGCATTGCACGCGCTCATCGCGAGGAGGCACATGCACGAGCATGGCACCACCCGGGAACAGCTGGCAGATGTCGCGGTCAAGAACCACAAGAACGGTTCCTTGAATCCCAAGGCACAGTTCCAGCGAGAGATCAAGCGGGAGACGGTCCTATCGTCCCCGATGGTATCCTCGCCGTTGAGGATGTTCGACTGCGCTCCGAGCTCGGATGGTGCTGCAGCCGTCGTCCTGTGCCCTCTCGACATGGCCAAGAAGTTCACGGAGGTGCCGATCGAGATCATCGGTTCGGGTCAGGCGAGCGATACGCTGGCGCTGCATCACAGGAAGGACATCTGCACGATGGAGGCCACCAAGGTCGCCGCCAGGAGGGCATTCGACATGGCCAAACTGACGACCAAGGACGTCGATGTCGCAGAGGTCCATGACAACTTCACGATCAGCGAGATACTCGCGATCGAGGACCTGGGGTTCTTCAAGAAGGGCGAAGGCGGAAGGGCCACTGAGGCGGGTCTCACCTCCCTCGAGGGGGAGATAGCGGTCAACACCTCCGGCGGACTGAAGGCTAGGGGTGACCCGATCGGAGCTACGGGCCTGGCTCAAGCCGTCGAGATAGTCGCCCAGCTTAGGGGAAAGGCCGGCAAGAGGCAGGTCAAGGACGCGGCCGTCGGGCTCGCTCACAACGTCGGCGGAACGGGCGCGACGGTGGTCGTGCATCTTTTCAGGAGGGCTTGAGATGGCTACGGCACCAAGATTCTGGCGGGAGTACCCAAGCAGGTACAACCTAGTGGGGTTCAAGTGCAACAACTGCGGCAAGACCTATTTCCCTCCCAGGGCGATCTGTCCGGTCTGCCACAGGAAGAGCGTCGGCAAGATAGAAGAGGCCAAGCTGAAGGGAACCGGCAAGGTATACTCCGTGACCGAGGTGCACGACACCCTGGAAGAGCTGGCGATGATGAAGCCTTATCTCGTGGCGATAGTTGAGATGGACGAGGGCCCGAAGCTCACCGGCCAGGTCATTGACTGCGAGCCCTGCGATGTCGCGATAGGCACACCAGTGAGGGTCGCTCTCCGCAAGTTGAGCGAGGAGGGCTCCGCGGGCGTCATCCACTACGGATACAAGTTCGTCCCCCTGAAGGATCCGACTGGGAAAACTCCTTAAGACGAAGCATCAACTTCAGGTAGACCTAGCGGGATACACGGGCACGGCGGGCTTCAAATGCCAAAACGGAAGAGTGCTTCAGACGTCATCGTCCACATAGATGGAAACAGCCTCACGATGGAGAAGGTCATCCGCGTCGCCAGGGAAGGAGCGAGAGTCCGACTGGCAGAAGCGGCAAGGGCGCGCATGGCTGAATCCCGGAAGGCCCTGATGAAGTTGGTCGAGGGCGGCAGGACGATCTACGCTGTGAACACCGGCGTCGGCGAACTAGTCGACGTGAGGATACCTCCTGAAGAGCTCAAGTCGCTGCAGGTGAATCTGCTGAGGAGCCATGCCTGCGGGGTGGGAGAGAGGTACCCGGCCGAAGTGGTACGAGCGATGATGCTTCTGAGGGCGAACGCTCTCGCGAAGGGCTACTCCGGCGTGAGACCCGATATCGTCCAGATGCTCGTCGACATGATCAATTCCAAGGTCCATCCAGTCGTGCCAAGGCAAGGGTCAGTCGGGGCGAGCGGGGACCTGGTCATGCTCGCGCACCTCGGATTGGTGATGATAGGCGAAGGGGAAGCGGACGCGGGGCGAGGCCCTGAACCGGGCGCGAAGGCCCTTAGCCGCCGCAGGCTCATACCCATCTCCCTGGAACCGAAGGAGGCGATCTCCATAATGAACGGGACCCAGGCCATGGGAGCACTTGGGATACTTGCTCTCAAGGACGCGGCGGTCCTCGCCGATAATGCCCAGATCGCTGCGGCGATGTCCCTGGAGGCGCTCAAAGGGACATCATCGGCGTTCGACCCGCGGATCTCGAACGTCAGGCCTCACAAGGGCCAGATGCGGGTAGCGAGGAACATGCTGACGCTCTTGGATGGGAGCGAGATCATGGTGTCCCACCACGACTGCCCGAAGGTGCAGGACGCTTATACGCTCCGATGCATCCCACAGGTCCTTGGCGCGAGCCTCGACGCCATATGGTACGGCGAGGACGTGCTCGATGTCGAGATGAACTCCGCCACCGACAACCCTCTATTCTTCCCGGAGGACGGGATGGTCATCTCCGGAGGGAACTTCCACGGCCAGCCGCTCGCGCTGGCGATGGACTTCCTTGGCCTTGCAGCGCATGAGATCGGCAGCTTCTCCGAAAGGAGGATCGCCCGGCTCGTTGACGACAAGCTGAGCGGATTGCCCTCATTCCTGACAAGACACGGCGGCGTCAGCTCGGGACTGATGGTGCCACAATACGTCGCGGCATCCTTGGTATCGGAGAACAAGGTCCTGGTCCACCCAGCCTCTGCTGATTCCATTCCCACGAGCGCCAACCAGGAGGACCACAACAGTATGGGGACCATCGGCGCGTGGAAGGCCAGGCAGATTGTGGAGAACGTGAGACGCGTGGTGGCGATCGAGATGATCACCGCCGCGCAGGGTCTCGATTTCATACCGCTGAGTTCGAGCCCCGCAGTGGAGAAGGTCAGGGCCGTGCTTCGTAAGGAGATACCGTCGCTGGAGGAGGATAGGTCGATTTCCAAGGAGATCGAGAGGGTCGCAGAGATGATCTCCGAAGGGGCCTTCGTCGAAGCCGCCGAAAGGGCATGCGGGTTCCAACGGACCTGACATCGCAGGTATTTTCAATCCCCTGGAGTCTATCCGCCTCTATCGATTGAGGCGGTACTTTGGAAGACCTCGCCGAATTGGCAATAGGGCACGCGCTCAAGCTGGGCGCTGAATTCGCGGACCTGCGGATGGAATCAACGACTGGAACGAACATCCTCATCATGGACGGGAAGACTCGCACGCTCAACTCTGAGCTGGAAGCCGGATGCGGGATCCGGGCTTTCGTGGGAGGCACCTGGGGGTTCGTGGCAACGAGTGTCCTGACCAAGGCCTCTTTGAGGTCAGCTGCGGCCTCCGCTGTCAAGATGGCAAAGGCGGCGAGGGCCAGGGCGAAGATCCAATTCGAGATGAGAGCTGCCAAGGCCGTGATCGCGACCGAGGAGTACAGATGCAAGGAGAAGCCAGCCGACGTCACCACCGAGGAGAAGCTTTCATTCGCCATGGGACTGGATCGGTCGGCGAAATCATTCGACCCCCGGATCGGCAGCACGAATGCGAGGTACGATGACCTCGAGGCCGAGCGCGTGATCGCGAATTCCTTCGGGACCATGGTGCGCACTAAGGAAAGATGGGTTCTGGCGGCTTGCTCGGCATGGTCCAAATCGGAAGGCGTCACCCAGAGAGGGCACGCGTCCGAGGGGTGCGTCGGAGGGTATGAGCTCATGCGCACCAGTGGAGCTTTGGACCTGGGCAAGGAGGCGGCCGCACAAGCTCTCCGACTGCTGGATTCGAAGCCCGCTCCAGCGGGGAAATTCACGTGCATCCTGGACAATAAGATGACCGGCATGTTGGCGCATGAGGCGTTCGGTCACGCATGTGAGGCGGACGCGATCATCGCGGGCGCATCCGTGTTGGAGGGGAAGATCGGCAAGAAGGTGGCGGGTGAGGGGATAAGCCTGGTAGATGATCCCACCATCAAGGATACCTTCGGGTTCTTCTCTATCGACTGGGAGGGCGTGAAGGCCAGGAAACATGTTCTGGTCGACCACGGCATACTGGTAGGGTTCATGCACAATCTTGAGTCCAGCAGCAGGCTCGGACTGAAACCCAACGGGTCTGCCAGGTCACAGGGATTCAACAGTCCGCCGATAATCAGGATGAGCAACACGTACATCTCCGCTGGCGATTGTAAGAAGGACGAGCTCTTCGATGGGCTCAGACACGGCCTCCTGATCCAAGGCAACCAATACGGGTATGTGGAACCGGCTAAAGGTCAGTTCATGTTCAAGTGCGACGAGGCCTACGAGATAAAGAACGGCGAGGTGGGGCAGAGATACAGGGACGCCTCGCTCTCCGGGGTGATACTCGAGGTCCTGAACAATGTGGAAAGGATAGGGGACGATTTCGTCCTCGGTGACCCAGGGTACTGCGGCAAGGGAGGCCAATCGGCCAGGACCACTGACGGGGGACCGCACATCAGGGTCGCTGACATGGTCGTGGGAGGTCTGACCTGATGGTGGATCTGGAAGGTCTCGCGGAGACCACCGTGCGCTACGTCATGAAGCTGGGCGCATCGGCATGCGATGTCCTGGCCGCCGATTCCAACTTCACATCTGCAGAGATCGAGAAAGGCTCCATGAAGCAGTCGAGCCAGATCAGGGACCCAGGGGTAGGGATAAGGGCGTTCAAGAACGGATGCTCTGGCTTCTCGTTCTGCACCGGGCACGACCGCAAGGTCATACACAAGATCGCGGAGCTCGCGGTATCCCAGGCGAGAGCGGGGACCCCCGATCCCGACTTCAAGGGCCTTCCAGAGAAGATGAAGCCCGCGAAGGTCGCAGGCCTGTTCGAACGCAGGATCCCCGAACTCGAAGCAGACGATATCGTGGAGATGGCGATCTCACTTTCGGACTACGCTGGAGATGACAAGAGAATCACATCCGTCAACGCGGGAGTCACCATCGGAGAGGGAACGTTCGCGCTCGCGAACAGCAACGGATTCGTCTCCTCCCAGAGGATGACAAGCTTCGAGTTGAGTGCAGAAGCCGTCGCAAGGGAGGGTTCCGAGATGTTCTCTGGAGTGGATGCAGGTGCCAGCAGGAAGCTGTCTACAGAGATGATCAGGAGGGCGGGCACCAATGCGAGGGACCATGCCATAATGGGGCTGAAGGGTACGAAGCTGGAGACCGGCGACTATCCGGTCGTGATGGACCCTCTTGCCGTCGGATTCGTGTTCGGCATGGCCATAGGCGGCGGCGTGAACGCCGAGAGCGTCCAGAGAAAGAGGAGCTATCTGACTGGGAAACTGGGGAAGAAGATCGGTTCCGAAAAGCTCACGGTGTACGACGACCCAACGATCGAATGGGCCACCGGAAGCTACTCGTTCGACGGTGAAGGGGTTCCGGCATCCAAGAAGACCATCATCGGACGGGGAAAGCTCGAAACTTATCTCTACGACAGTCTGGCGGCGGGAAAGGATTCTCGCCCCAGCACCGGCAACGCCTCGCGGGGTGGGTCGATCTGGAGCTTCAGGAGGATCCCTTCGATATCACCGTCGAACCTTGTCGTGAGGAGGGGGGACTCCAGTATGGACGAGATGATCTCAGAGACCCGCAACGGCGTGTATCTGAGACTTACATACGATTATCCGAACCTCGCGACTGGTGAGTTCTCGGGCCTGATGATGGAGAGCTTCAAGATCGAACGAGGGGAACTTGGACCATCAGTGAGGCAGGCCACGATGGGTGTCCACCTGGTCGACATGTTCTCTCGAGTCGACATGGTCGGTAGCAAGGTGCGCGACGTGTTCGGCGTCCGGACGCCCGCTCTCAGGATATCAAAAGCTAGGATCGGGGGTTCCAGCTAGAAGTCATACTTCTGTCCGCAGACCGGGCATACGTTCGTCCTCTTGGCGCAGGACAGGTGCAGCTGGCCGCCGCATCTGCATGTCACTATGTCGAACCCGGGCTTGATCCTCCCCTGACACGAGATGCATCTGGTCGTCTCCGTGGACCTTCCGAGCTTGAAGGATGGTCCCGCCGGGAATACGTTGACGGTGTCTTCGAGTTCCATCGTCTGGACCTTGCCGTCCATCTGCCTCTTCGAGGAGATGTTGATCTTGATCGGAACGCTGCCATTGCTCCTGGGTATGAGCCTAAGGCCGACCGTCGCCTCGCTGTTGGGTTTCAAGGCGGGGACCACTGGCGACTCCAAGATCTGGAAGTCACCGATGACCTCGACCGAGATGTCCCTTCCAAGAGCCTTGCCGATGTTCTTCAGGGTGAGCATCAAGACCCCTTCCGTGGCCTCCTGGAGTCCCGGTCCTGACGCGATCATCCCGTTGATGTCCGGTGAGTAGGTCTCCATCTGGTCCTTTGCCGTGTCGAGTGCCTCGGCAAGCAGCTCGATGGCGGAATCGTAGTCGTTGTCCTTCTCGATCTCTGCCATCGCGACCAGTCTTTCGGGTTCGCGTTTCGAGAGTCCGTACTTCCCGAGGTTCTCGATGGTGCTCTCCGCGGCGATTAATATGTCCATGTACTTCTTGTGAGAATCCTCGGCCCCTGGCACCTTGCTGTCGGCCTCCATCAGGCTCTGGAACGCAGCGGCCGCATCGCCATTCTGCGTCGCCACCCGGGCGGCCTGGAGCAGGTCCTCGATGTTCTTCGTCGAAGCCCCGTACCTCTTGAGGGACTCCACCTTCTTCTCGAGGTCCTCGACCAGGTTGGCCATCTTCTTGGAGATTAGCTGCAGGCAGCTCTCCCTGCAAGCGGCCGCCTGCTGAGACGCGAAGTCCCACAGCGATTCCGAGAACGATGTGTTTGCCACCTCGAGGAGGTCCTCGCACGCTTTCGTGTCGATGCCCATCGACTTCGCCTTCGTGATCATCTGCTGGTTCTGGTCCATCACTTCCTTGATGGAGCTCTCGAACAGGGAGGCCGCCTTGGCGGCTCCTCTCTTGAGCGCATCCCTGCACTTGGCGAACTCATGGGCACTCATGTAATCCTGTGCCATCTCGACTATCTCGTCGCTTTCGGAGGTGTCGATGTTGATTTTCTTCAGTCTCTCGATGCGCTCGCGAACGCTGCTGAGTTCTATCCTGCAGCTGTCGAGGCTCTCCCTCATCGAATAAAGTTCGTCCCCGCTCTCTATGGCGGCGGTCATCGCATCGACGTACTTCCCCTCCTCGAACAGTCGAGTCGCCTTTTCAACTAGCTCAGCTAGCGTCTCATTCTTGATGCCTTCAGCGGTGGCGTCAGTGAGCTTCCTCTTCGCCATCTCCACCGCGCGAGCGCTGATATCTCTTTGGAGCTCGGCCCGCTCCATCTCCATCTCGCACTTCATGGCGAGCTTGAGGGAATCCTGATACCGCCCTTCCTTGAATGCAGCAACACCATCGGCCACGTACCTCTCTGACATCCCCAGGCGCAACCCGTCGGAGGCGGCCTTCTCGACCTTCTCCTTGAACTTCTCGAGCGTTCCCCATATCCTGTTCCTGGTGATTTCGGAGGAGGTCTCAGAGGATTTCCTGGAGAGCTCGAGGGCAATCGCGTACTGATGTCTTGTCAGCGCCTCGACCGCCTGGTCCAGGAACTCGCGAGCGCGGCCTACATCCATGTCCAAGGTCTCCGCATCCTTCAGATTGGTCCTCGCGACGCGTATCTCGACCGCAGCTTGTGAGCTGAGGTTCTTCACGAGATTGATGTCCTCCTTTGCGAGAGTGATGCACCGCAGCGCTTCGGCGAAATCGGCTCTCTTCGAGAGCTCTGCCGCCTTCTCCGCCAGCTTCTCGGGGCCAATGGTGTCCACACCGACGTTCTTCGCGTCGCTGAGCAACCTCTGGAGCTCCTTGATGCTGTCCGAGATCGACGTTTGGACGAGTCGCCTCGCCTCCTCGTCACAACTCTTGGCGGTGGCAAGAGCTTCTTCGTAGTCCTTGAGCTTCATCATGTCCTTGGCTTTGGTGAGAAGTCTGATGGCAGAATCCACGTTGATGTTGTTCGCCTCGGCGAGTTCGATGTTCTCCTTGGAGCTCAGTATGAACTTCGCAGCGAGGTACATCCCAAGGCTCTTCTCGGCATCTCCAATGCACTTGTCCAGACGGGTCTCCGCCTCGTCCAGGTTTCCCATCGAGAATGCGTTCTTCCCGGCATCCAGCAAGCGAGCGATGGCCGATACATCGGCCTTCGTCCTGCCGGCTTCCGAGATGAGCTCCTCGGCATGGTGGATCTTCGTCTTGATCCCGTCGTATCGAGAGATCCTCAGTTGCAGATTCTCTTTCGTCTGGTGGATGATTGCGTAGGCCTCTCCCAGCTGCTGTCTCTCGAGCTTTCCAGAGGCGTCCCTGATGGCGTCCTTCGCTTCCTCGATGTCAATGCCAATGGTCCTGGCGTCTTCCAGGGTGTCCTTCACTGCAGAGTACTCTGCTTGGACGATTCTATTGACATGCTCGTTGGCCTGCTCGATTATCTCCCTGCCTATCGCAGTGCCGTCCTCGTAGACCTTCCGAGATAGCGATCCATTCGCCCGTACCAGGAGAATCTCGAGATCGGACACATCGCCACCCATCGAGCGCAGCGTATCGATCTTGGAGGATGCCGTGGCCATGATCCGCATGCATTCGGCCTCGCCGATGTTCTCGATCGAGTGAGTCACTTCTTTAAGAAGCTCATTCGCCTTGTCGAACTCGTATGCCGCGACGTATTGCCTGACCTGGGTTATCATCTCAGGCACTTCTGGAAGCCCTTCTCCGGAGTACCCCTTGACGAACTGATCTATGTTCTGGATCCTGTCGCTCATCACCCTGGTCATTGCAGCGTCAGCAGCTTCCTTGCTTGATTTGGCGAAGTTGACGCAATCGATCAGGTTGTCGTTGCTGGCACATTCGGCCGCTTTCTGGAGCACGCCTTCGGCTTCCGTCACGTCGGCCCCTATCTGTTTGGCTATCTTGATGGACCTGTCAGAGAGGTCGATCGCGGCCATCGCCCCGTCATGTGCGATCTTCCTCAGGCTGGAAATGCCCTTTTTGGCGATCTCAACGGTCCTTGCATAATCCTGTGCCTCGAAGGATTTCCGCGCCTCTGCCAGGAGGTTCTTGATCTGTCCGGGGTCCGCGCCAAGATCCGCGGCGGTCTTGACCGCCTTGGACAGCTCGACTATGTGGTCCCTAGCCTTGTAGAACATGTCCAGCGACTTGTCGATCTCCTTCCTGCTCTGCTCTGCATAGTCGATCGCCTCCTCGTACTTCTTCAGCTTGACGTGGTCCCTCGCCGTGTTCAGCAGCATCACGGCCTTGGTCATGTCCACACCCACCTTCTTGGCCAGGACGAACCTGTCACGAGCCTTCTGTATGACCTCGAGCACGGCGTCAAATTGGGCTTGATTTGCATTCTCGTACGCGGCGTTCAGCGCGTGCAACGCTTCGATGTACTTCTTCTCCTTCATGGCGCTCTGCGCCTGTTCGAAGAGCTGCTGGGGGATTGTGTAGTCCTCCTTTGCGCTCTTCATCTTCTTAATGCTCTCTCTGGTCTCCCTCAAGAGTTCCTGGAAGCGCGAGGTTATGGACGTCTCTCCATCCGCCTCCGCCTTCTTGGCGTAGGATAGTGATTCCTTGAACTTGAGGGAAGCCAGGGCGGTCTTTGCATGCTCGATATGGGAGTTCACTCTGGCCATGTCAGCATTGAGCTCCTCGCCTGCTGCGATGATCTCTTCCGCGCGCGAGATGGATGAATTGATCTGGGACTTGAGGTCTTCGCCCGCCCCTTCCAGGACATCCTTGATCTGCGACAGGCAGGCCTCGTATTCCTGACTCTCAAGCGAAGACTTCGCCCTCGAGAGCTGGTCGTCGAAAATGGATACGTCCTCGCCGATATCCTTGGCCTGCATGATTATGTCCTGAGCCTGGGAGAATAATTGGGAGAACAGCTCGTGGAAGGTCCTCTCGACCAAGTCATAGGCGTTCTTGGCCAGCTTCATCGCACCCTCCAGATCGTTGGCCGCGACACGTTCCTTGCTTCTCTCCAGGATATCGAATGAATTCTTCGCTTCCCCGCCAGAGTCTTGTATCAATGTGATCAGGGCGCTGACGGAATCCCCGACCTCGCCTATCTTCTGTATGAAGGCGGTCGTCCCGGCCTCCTTGGATTTCCTGATGTGCCCGAGCGCGGATTGATAGTCCTTTGAGGCCATTGCAGACTCGTAGTCGAGTCTGGGCTTCTCGACCCCCGAGAGATCCGCGTTGTTTTCCTTGCAAGTCTTCAAGAACTGTTGGAGAGACTCATTCTCCTTCTCTGCGAGATCCCTGTACTTGGTGGTCTCCTTGGCTTTCTCTTCAAGCTGCTTTGCTAGTTGGAGGCTCTTGAGGTAGTTTCCGGCCAAGGTCCCTTGCTCCGCGAGTCAGCAACGTATAGAATCACATTACGTGACTGACCGTATTCTCGCGTGTTATCATTTTTCTGGGCCCTGATAAACTTATCGATATCTCTATCAGAAACGACTCTTCGCTATCTCGTTCCAATATGGGTCAGGCTGGCTCCCGAAGCCTGGACAGAGCGTCCTCGACGAG
>CALMQK010000127.1 GCA_937872085.1 uncultured euryarchaeote | reverse complement strand
GCGCGAATGTCGAGACGGACACCAAGATAGCCCGAATGCCTCGCTCGCTCGTCGAGGAGGGGCTGCGTCATTGCGCTCGCCCGGTCAAGCTAGGAGGAAGAACTCCAGACATGGATTTCGTCCTGGACCTGGAACACCATTTCTTGTGCACCGACGGCGTGGGAACCTCAGTGTTGGACTTCAAGACGGGAAAGCGCAGAACAGCACTCTTGAGAGACGTCGAGGAATGTGCCCGTCTCATAGACTCGATACCTGAGATCGTCGCCCATACTCCAATGGTAACTCCTTCTGACGTGCCAGCCCAAGCACACACGGCCTATGAATTCGCAGCATCGGCCGAGAATACTAGGAAACATATCGTGAGCGGCGGAGTGTACAGGAAGGAAGAAGCCGAAATCGAGATTGAGATTGCAGCTTTGATCTTGGGTGGAAGGGAGGAGCTCAGGAAGCGTCCTCTCCTGTCCTCAATCAACTGTGTGTCCTCGCCAATGATTGTCGGGAAGACGATCGAGCCAGCAATTCAATATGCCAGTGCTGGAGTGCCCCCGATAATAATGACGATGCCGCTCGTCGGTGCCAGCGGTCCTGCATCAATTGCTGGGTCAATCCTAATGGGCAACGCTCAGGTCCTCGGCGTGAACACAATAGTCCAGCTGGCTCATCCGGGGGCGCCGGTCATCTACTCTTCTGTCCCGATGTCAATGGACATAACGACGGGATCGTTCGGGGGAGCGCTTCCTCCTGGAAACCTTGTCGCTGCCGGCCATATCCAGATGGCAAGATACTACAGGCTCCCCTTCTTCTCAGGCGGACATGGGTCAAGCTCAAAGGTTCCAGATCCGCAGGCCGCATATGAGAAGGCTCTGAGCGCCTGGACGATGTTCTTGGCAGGAGCGGACTTTCTCGGAGGACCGGGCCTTCTTGAGAGCTTCACGGTCCTGTCTTATGAACAGCTTTTGATAGATGTCGAGGCGTTCAAGATGATGGCGAGCATGCTCGAAGGATTCCCGATTGATGAGGAGGCATTCGCAGTGCCTCTGCTTCGCAAGGTCGGGCATGAAGGTCACTTCTTGGGTGAAAAGTCCACTGTGGAAACCCTGAAGAAGTCATGGAAGCCGTGGCTGACGGATGTGACTCCCTATGCATCCTGGGCTGCAAGTGGAAGAAAGACAATATTGGACAGAGCACACGAGGAAGCAGAACGCATTCTTTCATCGTATCGTCCAGAGCAACTGTCTTCCGATGTTCAAAGAGAGATACGCGAGATCCTGAAGAAGGCTGAAGACAAGATCAAGTAAGAGCGGATGGATCATGACATCTTTCTTGCCAGAAAGTAGTCCGCAGCCTCCCCTATGGTCTTCTCCGAGAATCATGGTGGACCGAAGGGGATTTGAACGCACCAAAATGACTGGCTCGACACGAAAAGGTACAGATCGGGTCGTTCATCGCGTTCTTGGAAGGCAACCGGAAACCCGCCAAACCCCTTCTTTCTTCTCTTGTTCCCACGGCCTCGGCTCGATCGGAAATTGCTCAAGACCTTGGGGGTTACCCCTCTGGCCTGAGCTTGATCCCTAGACCATCCATCTCCTTTTTGAAGGCGACCACGACACGGGCGTATTCCTTGGAGGGGCGGCGTTTCTCTGCATCCCAGCACTCGTGAAGGGTCTTGCCAAGCGGGGGAGCATTGAGCTTCGACTCGTACTTCGAAAGAAGCTTCTTCGCGACCTCGTTCGCCTCAGAGCGCTTCATGCCGGCCACGGCGTGCGCGACCTCGCCGGCGATGCGAGGTTCCACGGGCGTCATCCTGTCCTCGTACTTGTTCGTCGCAGTCCCGCCCATCTCGATCGAGAGACCCGATGCGACTGCGGCCATCACGGATGCCGTGGTCTCTCGGAGGACCATCGGGGTGCAGGGACCCGCAGCAGTGTAGTTCAGGTTCAGGCTGAGCAGATGGGTGTTCCTGCTTATCGCTTGGCCCATTGCGCTGATAATCCAGAGCATCTCCCTGCTACTATTCGACACGTACCTGAGGTGAAGCGGGAACGGGATGAGATAGCTTGTCTGGAGGGTGAGCAGGCCCATCATATGGCTTGCCACGGTGCAGACTGCGGTTCCCTCAGGCCCGCCCGAATATCCGCCCATCAGAGGTGCGAAATCCATCCCTATCGGGGCGCCAAGCGAGAGTGCGAGCGTGACCTTGTTGAGCCTTGCGAAATCGATCTTCATCGGGTCCATGGAGGCGATCATGAAGCCATCGGAAGGCCTCAATCCGAACTTCGGCATCATCGCGGCGGCAAGGGCGATGTCCGACTCGGCCGTCGAAAGCGTGTTCATGAAAGGAATGCCCTGACGCCCGGCCCTGTTGCAGGCCTCTCGTCCGAGAGCGGCGCTTCTCATGGCACCGAGCAACTCGAGGGGTGAAGCTGGCCTTATCCTCATGCCACCTACTCTCGTGAGTGCCGGGGTGGTTATCGCGTTCGCCTCGGGAATCTCCGCGTAGCCTTCCATGAGCGTTAGAAACACGCTGTCACTCGAAACCGCTCCTCCGCCGGCTCCTAGGAGGCACCAAGGTAGAGTCTTGTCCTCCGGCTTTCTGGGAACTAAGGCTTTTCGGTCCTTTCCTTCTCCGAAATGGACCTTCGCAGGTGCGTTTCTCAAGGCTTCCTTGATCTCGTTTTCCGTGTAGGAAATGATTCGGCCCGTGTCGATGCAGTAGGCCCCGACATCGAGCAGCAGCTCAATCCCTGCCTCGAACAAATCGTCCGCGAGGGAGTCGTCGCTCGGAACTGGCAGGTTCGGGTCGTACTTGATCTTGTATTCCCTGACCTTCTCCTGTACCTTGGGTGCGAATCTCCTCAGCTGGTAGTCGTTCTCGCTCATGGGCGTGCCATTCAGCGCCTTCTCGACAACATCCAACATCTGAACCGTAGATTCAACCCCTGCTGCGGTTTGTGCCTGCTCCCCACCGCCGGCTCCGGGAGTGGATGTACGCAAGAATTTATATCAGTTTGGATACAGCGCGAGTAAAAGGCTTATCTGCAAAAGCTGAATGCCCTGTGGTCAGCAGACCAATGCGGCGCTGTGGGAGGGGTGAATCATGCCGGGGTTCGCGAACAGGTTCAGAGTGAGGAAACCGTTTGAGATCCTGAAGAATCACGAGCCGGTCATGCTTGACAGGGACACCTCCAAGCGCCTCGAGGAGATTGTCAGGTCAGCTCCGAAAGCATGATCCAGGGTGGTCGAGCAGGTCTAGAGGTACTTCAGCTGCTCCTTCACCTCTAGGTTCTTGCCAGACAGCCTTGCGACATACTTCTCCGCCGGCAGCATCTCAGGGGCGAAGAGCCCTTTCCCCTTGATTTCCCCTGCGACAATCATGTCTGCCCCCACTGCCCCACCTGTGCCCACAAGATAACCTGTGGCGTTGCTCCCGCACAACTGATATGCCTTCTCATGAGACAAGGTGGTCCAAACCTTGACCATCGCCTTCCTTCCGCCCTTCTCACCCAGGACCTCGACGACCACCCCGGCAGAGCCTTTGACCTTGCCGATGAGGTCAACGGGGGTAGGCATCAGCGCCACGACCATATCCAGCGGCCTGATCTGAACGCCTTTGACATCGATTGGTTTCAGGCTGTGCATCCCTAGCTTCCTGATCATGTTGGCAATCTCCACGAAGTTGTCGTCTAAGGCTATTTTGAAGTCAGCGTTCCTGATGCCTTTGATGAACTTCGGCATGAGGTATGTCTCTTCGTGGGTTGTGTTGTACACGGGCAGAGGTCCTATCGGCTCGGGGAAATCGTAGATCTCCTTCTTGTGAAGGGGAGGCAAGAACATGATCTTGCCGTCCTTGAAGACAGCTGCGGGTATCGTGACCTCTTCCATCATGTCCAGAGGAGACCACAATGAGAAGAAGTCGTGACCTTCTGCAGAGCCGTTGTCCCCGTCCCGGACGTGGGCCTCATAGGCACTGTCAAGCTTGTTGGCGGCATATCTCGCGAAGATGTCCGATATCCCCGGATCGGCGCCCATGCCCGTCACGGCAGTCACACCGGCATCCTCGCACATCTTGGACACCCTGTCGAAATCGTCAATAGCTTCTTGAGCGACCGAGTAGTCGATGTAATCCGTTCCTACAGACAGCGCCTGCTCCATGACCTTAGTGTTGAGCTCGCTCGGTATCGAGCTGATAAGAAGATCGGAGCCCGATAGGACTCTTTTCACTGCCTTCGGGTCTTTCGCGTCCACTTTGGCAACTGAGAGCTTGTCGCTCTTCAGGCGTGAGACAAGAGACTGTGCAGGCTCTGTCCTGAAGTCGGCCAGAACGATCTCATCGATCGCTTCATTCCTGCTCAAATGTTCGACGCACACAAGCCCTGTTATTCCGCAACCCAGTTGTACGACCCTCATTATCCCTCTCTCTGCTGGTTTGTAAACGGCTTGTGGTACATGAATTGTCCGTAGAATTGGAGGGTCTGCGCGAGGTCTGCGACTATAGAGGGGCTTGAAATCGTTGAGGGCACCATAGGAAAGCGTTGATGAGAACCATCTCAGCCCACCAGGACCTCCAACTGGGGTATGAAAACAAATCGTCCTTCCTCCCCTATGGTCTTTTCTCGGGGAAGTTCCTTATCTGAACATGAGAGAGCAGGGGCAGCAAGGGAGCTGCCAGGATGACTCAGTGTATAAGTCGACAATAAAAGAAGCGATAAGAGGTTTGTCTCTCAGGCGCAAACACTAGCAGCGGATCCACCCAAGTGGCTCCTGAATCTCAAGTTGCGCGAAGGTCGCCGGATACTTCAGTGTACGAGTCTTCGACCCACGGCTCTCTTGCAGGGGACCTCGACCACTTCGGGGGACACGTGTAGACGCGATTCTGTGGATTGGCCACCGGAGCGCCTGTGACAGGATAGTCAGTACCACGGTGATTACCAGGAGACCAACAGGCGCAAGCGGAGCGCGCGACCCGGCGGATGCGGCCGTGCCCTTCGTGGCCGGGTGCACGATTATCTGCCCGCCCTGGAGGTTCCCTGCGGTGCTTGGAGGCTTGGCGCCTGATTCCTTGAACAGCGTCCCCGTGTTCGTGAGGACTTTGATGTGGAACGCATCCACTCCACCGTTGGTGCTCGTCCCCGTGTAGTCCCAGACTTCCACTGTGAACTGATAGTTGCCGGCGGACCAGACGACAGATCCAGATCGGTCGATCTTCTGAACGGTGGCCTTCCCTTGGAACAACGCGTACGATCCATCGCTCGAAATAGCGAGCCCGGTCCAGGAGTTGCTCTTGACTAGCCAGGTGTATCCATCGAGCCTGTAGACGTAGACCATGCTCCCTTTCGGAAGCACGTTCTTGTTGTAGTGCGCGACGAAACCGAAGTTGCCATGGTCGTCATGGTCATATATCCATCCTCCGCCCGTCACGAACGAGCCAGTGGGTTCGTAGACCGTTATC
>CALMQK010000126.1 GCA_937872085.1 uncultured euryarchaeote | reverse complement strand
CGCGCCATTACTGCTACACCTGCAAGGAGTACGCCCCGAAAGGGTACAATGGCAGCGTCGCCCCATCGACCACGACCGAGAAGAAGACCTGCCCGAGCTGCAACGAGTCGATGAAGTTCATCGCAGAATACGACGAATGGTACTGCTATAAATGCAGGAAATACTCGCTCAGGCCCAACAAGCCAGCGATGTTCCTCTGATGATCACTGGGGAAAATGGGAAAGGAAGGTGAAGAATGAAACTGTTGATCGTAACCGGACATAAGATAAACATCGCTCTACCAGACTATGCACTAGCGCCGGTCCACTTCGTAAGGAAGTCGAAGAAAGTGAAGCTGTAGGTCCACCGGTGCTCACTGGCTCTCGACCTTTGGGCGGGTTGAAACTGATGAGCCACCGGGGAGATTTGAACTCCCGACCTGCTGATTACAAATCAGCTGCTCTTCCGGCTGAGCTACAGTGGCGTCACGCTTTCTCTGAGTAAAGATGGTGCGTAGATATAGCTTTTGATGGGCGGAGACGGAGGCTTGAGGCCTCGATTCAGGTTAGCCAGTTGACTTCTCTTCGCTCATGCGGATACTCCGCAACCTTTAAATGGCGCCTAGGTATCCACACAAAAGCACATTCAGCGGTGTGATTTCATGAGCGAGAAAGAGGGTGCGAAGAAGCACCACGAGAAAGAGGGGAAGCCCGAGACAGAGGTCTCCCCGATAAAGGCAGGGGACATCGTCCTGGCGGATTTCGATGCTTGGATCCAGGAGCCGAACGAGCTGTACGACACCACGAGCGAGGCACTGGCCAAAGAACGCGACATGTACAACGAGAAGGTCCAGTATGGTCCTCAGCCGCTGATCGTCGGGAAGGGCAGGCTCTTCCAGGGCCTTGACGAGTCGATGCTCAAGGCCGAGGTGGGCAAGGAGTACGAGATCGTGATCCCGCCGGAGAAGGCCGCTGGCCCCAGGGATCCGAAGCTGGTCGAGCTGCACCCCGTCCGCGAGTTCCTCAAGCAGGAGATCGAGCCCAGGGTAGGGCTCGAGGTCACTGTCAAGAACAAGCCCGCTTTCATAACTGCCGTCACTGCTGGCAGGGTCCGGGTGGACTTCAACAACAGGCTCGCCGGAAGGACTGTGAAGTACAAGTACAAGATCATCGAGAAGCCGACCAAGCCGCAGGAGCTGGTCAAGCTCCTCCTGAAGATGTCCTACGGGTCGTCCGAGGGGTTCGATGTGGAGCACCACGACAAGGACTTCAAGCTCAAGCTTCCCGACGCGTGCAAGTACGATCAGAAGTGGCTCATCACGAAGTTCAGGTTCATCACGGACATGAGGGACGTGCTCGGCGCCGAGACGGTCTCCTTCATCGAGGAATACGTCAAGCC
>CALMQK010000125.1 GCA_937872085.1 uncultured euryarchaeote | reverse complement strand
TTCACACCGAGTCCCGACCTCATGAGCTCCAGCCCCTGATGCCCGAGGTTGACGTTCACCCATGCTTGGGTCGCGATCGCTCCTACATCCTCCATGGCATATGGTAGGAATGCCCCGACACACGGTGCTGCCGTCGCGCTCCCGACCCCGAAATCTCCCGTCTTCCGGTCGCGCGCCACAATCGAGAAGGTACCCGTTTCCATGCGTACGAGTATCAGGAACCAGTATGATAACGGATATGGTCCTAGTCTGGATACTTGACGTTGTACTCGGACAGGTCGTGTGCCACGACCGAGTTCTTGAATATCCGCCTGGCCTCATTCTCCAGGACGCTCGCATCCTCATACCTGGGGCTGACGTGCACCAGGAAGAGCATCCTCACCTTGGCATTCTTCGCGACGGTGGCAGCCTGGGCCGCTGTGGAATGGCCGAAATCGAACGCCAGTTGGTCGTGTGACGAATCCACGGTGCAATCGTGTATCAGCACATCCGCCCTGTTTGCGAGGGCGGTGATCCTATCGCTCGGCTTCGTGTCGCCGGAGTAGACCATCTTCCTGCCACGCCTTGGCTTTCCGAGCACCATCCCCGGCGTGACCCGCTTGCCCTGGACCGTGACAACCTTCCCCTCCTGCAATCTCCTGAACATCGGTCCTTCGGGGATCCCCAGGGCCTTCGCCCTCTTGACATCGAACTTGCCAGGGCGCGCCTTCTCCTCAAGGCTGAAGGCTAGCGCGGGGATGCTGTGGTCCGCCTGCACGGATTTGACCCTATAGTCGCCGAAATCAACCACAGCGCCCGGCCTAAGGTCCCTGGATATGACCTCGAACCCGCTCTTGAAGTAGCCCAGGCTCAGCATGGCATCGACATTCTCCTTCAAGCCCCTCGGCCCGAATATCAGCAGCTCGTCCTCGCGGCCGTTCAAGCTCATGCTCTGTATCAGGCCTGGCAGCCCGAGGAAATGATCTGCGTGGAGGTGGGAGATGAATATCTTCTTGATCTTCATGAACGAAACCGGAGAACGCATCAACTGCCTTTGGGTCCCCTCACCGCAGTCGAACATGAGCACCTCGCCGGGCATCTGAACCGCGATCGAGGTGACGTTCCTCAGCTTCGACGGGTATGTGCCCCCCGTTCCCAGGAATACTATCCTCATATCCGACTCCAGGAATGGATACGTAAGCGATAAAACTCTCCTGAACGGTTCAGCGCGTAGAGGAATATGCCAAGGGCCGCAACCGACATCAGGGTCGCGATCATGATCGTTCCCTTGAAGCCGAAGGCAGTCGCAGCCAGGCCTCCGAGCACGGGCCCTATTATCCCGGAAACGCTCATGGTACTGGAGAGCAGCCCGCTAGCGGTGGCCTTCTCCTCGTTCCGATCCATCACATACCGCAGGCTTCCCACGTAAAGACTGCTGTACGCGGCGGCAAGCAAGATCTGCGATGGGATTATCTCCCAGAAGCTTCCGACGAGCGTGAATGTGTAGAAGGTGGCCGCGGAACTCGCGAGACCGACCGCGACGAGCACAGTAGGGTCAAACCTGTCCATTATAGCCATGAACCCAAACTGTCCAAACGCGTTCACCGCGTAGATCAACCCCACCATCTCAGGAGATGCACCTATGCTGATCAGGAACAGGGGGTACGTGACCCAGATCATGTTCGCGCCAGTGTGTCGAATGAGCATCGATGCGTACACAGGCGCGTTCCTCTTTATCAGCGCCTTGGGGAATAGTGGCACCGACATGCTCGTCTCCTTGGCGAACGGCAGCTCCAGGGCGATGACGAACGACGCGAAGATGATGATCGTGCACATGAGGTAGACCTGCGCATAGGCCTGCTCGTAGAACAACCCGAAAAGCCCCACCGCGAGGTTGCCCACCCCCCATCCTCCAGCTCCCAACGCAGAAAAGCTCCCCATCTTGCCACCTCTCGTGTCATAGGCGTAGGCCAGAAGGGCGGCAGGGAAGATGCCTGATGCGAAACCGATGAGTATCCGGACGGCGATGAAGAATTCGAGCCCCCCGACTAAGACCGACACGGCCTGAAGGGCGGTCGCAATTCCTGAGAGAAACAATCCGATCAGGAGGATGACCCGTCTCCCATGGACATCCGAAGCCCTTCCAAAGAAGTAGCTCGAAATGAACGATGCAGCTGCGAAGCTCCCCGCGATGAGCCCTATCAGATCCTTCGAGGCGCCCAACTGGTCCTGGAGTATGACGGGGACGATGACCGCAGGGCCAAATAGTCCCGCACTCGAGAGAAGCTGGATGGCGTTTGCTTTCATCTCAAGTGGCAATCGGGCCGGAGTATATCCCACTTTTGGACGGAGATACGCAGGCTGTCGTCTCAGGGAATGACCAGGCTACCGTCCGAGCCGTTCTAGAGTCCGGTCCGTCTTGGTCTTCTTCTTGAGTTCCTTGTAATGTTCGTGGCATAGATGAGCATGCTTTGACGGATCCGATGAGAGCTTCATGCCCGCCTTCTCAATCTTCTTCCCCGAGATGGACCTCTCCGCATCGTTCTTGCAATCCACGATATCGCACTTCTGGACTTTCTCGACGGCATGCCGCGGTTCTGGCATGCCCGGAGAATCCGGGTGAAGGTATTAAAACAGTTCGCATGGTGGTTTCGAGACACCAAAACGCATAATACGCGGTTAGCGATTTGCGGTCCCATGCCTCTGATCGCACCTTCGATCCTGGCCGCTGATTTCTCCAAGCTAGGAGAGGAGGTCCACAAGGTCTCCGAAGCGGGAGCGGACTTCATCCACATAGACGTGATGGATGGCATCTTCGTTCCGAACATCACCATCGGGCCCTCAATGGTCAAGAGCCTGCGCTCCTATTCCCAGCTCCCGTTCATCTCCCATCTCATGATAACGCACCCTGAGAACCACATGAAGGCGTTCGCAGAGGCAGGTTCCGACATCATCGAGGTGCACATCGAGGCTGCCCAGAAGCACGTCCTCGAGTCGATCAAGGGTATTCAGAAACTCGGCAAGAAGGCTGGGCTCGCGGTCAATCCACCTACCCCCATCGAAGAAGTGTTCCCGTACCTGGAGGAGATCGACCTGCTGCTCGTGATGTCCGTGAACCCGGGGTTCGGCGGGCAGAGCTTCATGCCCGAAGTGCTCCC
>CALMQK010000124.1 GCA_937872085.1 uncultured euryarchaeote | reverse complement strand
TACGCAAGATGAAGATCAGCTACTTCCACGTGGTCACAAGTTGGTTCGTAGCTCTGTTCACCCTTTCCATCCTGGCTCTGTGTGTGTTCGAGATCCTGGAGAATTCCGTGGGTGGCCGTCCTTCGGACTTCCGGGTGCAGGTGGATGCGACATTCGCCATCTTCACGATGTGGCTGTCCACGTGCGCTGTATCGTTGGCAACCATCTACAGAAGGCATAACCTCGTGGATGATTTTAGGGCGTTCTTGAGAACAAGCCCGCTCAACGTCATGACCGCTTGGGGCCTCGTTGCCTTCGCCCTTATCGTTGTCGTGTGGGTCTCTGGGTTGCGGTTCCTGCCTTCATCGTTGGAGACACATTCGGGGCTATTGATAGCAGTATCATCCTACCTCGCAGCAGCCGTCACATTCGATATTGCTCTTCCAATGTACGCGAGAACGAAAGGAGAGGTGCCTCATCCTCCGCGAGATGCGAAACTGGACTCGTATCTTCTCGCGGCCGCATGGATCATCACGCCTTTCACGACCTTCGGGCTCGATGTCGTCCTCGGCGGGAGCCTCGAATTTCAGGAATTGAATCCGTACCTCTGGGTCATCGTCGTGTTGCTCCTGTTCATGCTACGCTCGATGAGCGCTTCCAGGTTCTCCGCCGTGATAGTCGCCTCTGAGGTCGAGACTGCTCGCAGGGACGGATTCCGCGCATACGACATACCCCGAGGGATCTACCTGGTCTACGACGAGAAGGCGGACTCCGCTATGTCTCTGTTCTCGGAGCTTGTCACGCTCCCCCTTCGACCCGATGCAGCAATCCCAGTCGAAGGCGATTCGGCGATCGAGACGCTGGAGTTCCTGATACCAAGGGGACTGATGGTCACGAGAGCATTCCCGGATGAGCTCAGGCAGCAATACGGGTTGCACGCCACCCCCATAGTCTGGCTCACAGAATCGGTCGGGGAGCTCAGGATAGCCCCGACGAGCCTTGCGGTGCTCACGGATGCCCTAATGAGATTCATGGAGAACAACCACAACAGCATAGTGCTCGTGGAGGGCGTGGAGTACACGGTCACTTTCAATGACTTCCGCAAAGTGCTTAGATCGCTTGACCTGCTCAACGAAACGGCCTGGATCACGAAGGCAAGGCTGATCGTTGCGGTGAACCCGAATGCCTTCGACGAGAAGGAGCGGGCTCTGCTCGAGCGGGACCGCATGGTCTTGAGAGGTGCGCCGGGTATCGAAGAGCTGAAGCGGGAGTCAATGGTGGCCGGGACTGCCGGATGAGCCTCCCTTGGGCTGGAGAATGTCGGGGTCAAATCTCGGCTTTCTTGTAGGAGCCGAGTATCTTGACGAACGCTCCGGTCTTCAGGAGCCCGCCTATGGCCGCGTGGCAATCGGGGTCGTCCATGCTTCCGTCGAGGTCGGCGTAGAAAACGTAGACCCAGGGCTTGTTCTTCCTCGGTCTTGATTCCAGCTTCGAGAGATTCACATTTCGTGAGGCGAATTCGCCCAGGCAGCTGTACAATGCTCCTGGAGCGTTCTTCGTCGCGAACACGATCGAGGTCTTGTTCGCTCCTTGCACGGGCGATGGATTCTTCTCGAGCACAAAGAAGCGGGTGTAGTTGACCTCCTCGCTCTGAATGTCTTCCTTCAGGATCTTCAGCCCGTAGACGCTAGCTGCCCGCTTGCTCGCGATCGCCGCGATATCCTTCCTCTTGGACTCTGCGACCATCCTCGCGCTGCCAGCGGTGTCGTAGCAGGGAGTGACGTGCCAATCTGAGTGATTCGCGAGGAATTTTCGCGATTGGCCAAGTGCCTGGGGGTGGCTCATGACCTCCCTAATGGTGTCCATCGTCGCGTCATCGAAGGCCATCAGATAATGCCTAACCGGGACCATAGTCTCGCCCGATATCGTGAGGTCGTGGTCGAGAAGCAGGTCGTTGACCTGCGCCACGCTCCCCTCGATGGAATTCTCGACCGGGACGACTGCGTGAGTCACCTTGTCCTTCTCGACTGCCTCGAAGACGGATTGGAAATCCAGGAAGGGTTGCGTCTTGACTGACGCGCCGAAGTACCTGAAGCAGGCATCCTCCGAATATGCACCCTTCTCCCCCTGGAACGCGACCAGGAATTCCCGTGGTGTAGGCATCGTCCGATGTACCTTGAATTACGTATTTCTAGTCTTCCAATCATCGAGAAAGGGCCGAATCGCAAACGAGCTGGCACATCCCAGGACATGTAGCTCCAAAGTTTTATATCACAAAAGGGCATGTCCAGATACGTCAAATCCTATGGGTTTGGCCTATCTGCAATCGGAGACAAGGAATGACGCACCAGAGCAAGAACCTGCTTATTCTGCCCTTGGGGCTGCGTATCCTAGCCTAAGGGCTGCAGCATAGGATTTTTGGAGAGTGTTTTGATGCCACAACCTCCGAGTGAGAATGCTAAAGAACCGGTCGATACGGCCTTCAGGATACCCGATGCTGGGTTGTTCGTGAGCGAGTACAACAAGAAGATATTCTCGGCGACTCGCCTGCCTGAGAGGGTCAAGATCCTTGACACCACCCTCAGGGACGGGGAGCAGACGCCGAACGTCGCGCTCTCGACCGAGGACAAGCTGAAGATCGCCCAAGCGCTCGACGAGCTCGGGGTCGACATCATCGAAGCAGGATTCGCAGTGAACTCCGAAGGTGAGGCCGAGGCGATCAAGGTGATTGCCAACGCTGGCCTGAAGAGCGAGATCTGCTCGCTGTGCAGGGCTAGCATAGCCGACGTCGACGCTGCGTTGGCGTGTGACGTCGATTCCGTGCACATCTTCCTCGCGACCTCGAAGACCCACCTCGAGAAGAAGCTCAAGATCACTCAAGACCAGGCTATCGAGAAGGCCGTCGAGTCTATCCAGCATGCGAAGGACCATGGACTGATAGTGGAATTCAGCGACGAGGACGCAACGAGGACAGAGCTCGAGTTCCTGCACAGGATGCACAAGGCGATCCAAGATGTGGGCGTGGACAGGATCGACATCCCAGACACGGTCGGTGTGATGGTCCCACCTGCGATGACCCAGTTCGTGAGCGAGATCAAGAAGCACGTCAAGGTCCCGCTGGCGGTCCACTGCCACGACGACTTCGGGCTCTCGGTCGCCAACTCCCTCGCGGGAGTCCTGGGAGGGGCGGAGGAGGTCCATGTCACGGTGAATGGTTTGGGAGAGAGGGCCGGGAACGCAGCGCTCGAGGAGGTCGTGATGAGCCTGCTGGCGTTCTACAACATCAAGACGAACATCAACTCGAGGAAGATGGCGTTCGTTTCCAGGCTGGTATCACAGCTCACGGGCATCGCGGTCCCACCGAACAAGGCCATTGTCGGAGAGAATGCGTTCTCGCACGAATCCGGAATACACGTTCACGGGGTATTGAGCGATGGCTCCACCTACGAGCCGATGCGCCCAGAGATCGTCGGAAAGGAGAGGAGCTTCGTCGTGGGAAAGCATTCCGGTGTGCACGCGGTCCAGAACAAGCTGAGGGAATACGGGATCGAACTTAATCCTGACCAGATGAAGGAGGTGGTCGCGAAGATAAAGAAGTGGGCGGAGTCCGGGAAGAAGCTCGATGATGCCGAACTCCTCGCGGTCGCCTATGACGTCATGGGCGAACAGGTCCAGCCTGTCATCCGTCTCGAGGAATTCACGGTCTTCACCGGCCTGAACTTCACGCCGACCGCCACGGTCGTCCTGAACATCGACGGCGAGGTGCGCAGAGCGTCCGAGACGGGGGTTGGCCCCATCGATGCGAGCCTCAGCGCCATCAGGGCGGCGGTCTCGAAGAACATAGTTCTCAAGGAGTACAAGCTGGAAGCCATCACCGGAGGGTCGAATGCGCTGTGCAACGTCACGGTGAAGCTCGGCGACAGCGAGGACGCGCAGCTGCTCGCCCTCGGCAGGAGCGTTGGCTCTGACATCGTGACCACGAGCGTCGACGCGATGATTGAAGGCCTGAACAGGTTATGGGGCCGGAAACTCACCCTCCAGAACGGCAAGGAGAAGAGGAAGGCCTACTGAGGCCGGCCATAGAGGTGAATCTGTGAGCAAGACCATAGCCGAGAAGGTGCTTTCCGCAAAGTCCGGAAAGGATGTCCGTGCTGGTGAGATTGTCGAGGCCAAGGTCGACTACATCATGGTCAACGACATAACCGCACCCGCCGCATTCGACGAATTCGAAGGTCTTTGTGCCCCGATCCTGCGCGACAAAGTCGTCCTTATCCCGGATCACTATGTTCCCAACAAAGACGTCGCATCGGCGAAGCAAGCCAAGAAGATGCGCGACTTCGCAAAGAAGCACAGGATAAAGAGCTACTTCGAGGTCGGCAGGGGAGGGGTATGCCACCAGCTCATGATCGAGCAAGGGTTCGTCGCACCCGGGAGATTGATAGTCGGAGCGGACTCGCACACCTGCTCCTATGGAGCCCTCGGAGCGTTCGCGACGGGAATAGGCAGCACCGAGGCCGCGACCGTGTTCGCCAGGGGAGTGCTCTGGTTCAAGGTCCCGGAATCAATGAAGTTCAACGTCAGCGGCAGGTTGGGAAAGTGGGTCTCAGGCAAGGACATCGCGCTGACAATGATCGGTGACGTCGGAGTGGAAGGCGCAAGATACGCATCCATGGAGGTCGGCGGCAGTTCGATCTCATCACTACCGATATCGGATCGGATAACCATTTCCAACATGGGCGTCGAAGCGGGCGCCAAGGCCTGCATAATCCCCCCGGACAACAAGGTCGATGACTACTTGAGACCAAGGGTCCGAGGGAAGTACAAGCATGTCCTGGCGGATGCGGACGCGACGTACTCCGACTTTCGGGAATACGACGGACGGGAGATCGTGCCTTTGGTCGCGAAACCTTTCCTGCCCAGCAATGTCGCCCCGGCAAGCGAGGTCGGCGTCGATATCGACCAAGCGTACCTCGGGTCATGCACGAACGGCAGGATAGAGGATCTCAGGATCGCCGCGAAGATACTCCGAGGAAGGAAGGTCAAATCAAGCGTTCGCATGATCGTTGTACCCGCGACCAAGGAGGTCTTCGACCTTGCGGTCAAAGAAGGCTTGGTGAAGATCTTCTCCGACGCTGGAGCATTCGTGTCGGGTCCAACCTGCGGCGCCTGCCTGGGTGGACACATGGGCGTCCTGGCCCCCGGGGAGAGGTGCGTGAGCAGCACGAACCGGAACTTCGTCGGGAGGATGGGCGCAAAGGATTCTGAGGTCTACCTCGCCAGCCCAGCCGTGGTGGCGGCGAGCGCCGTGAAGGGAAGGATCGTCGACCCATCGGAGGTGAGCAGGTGAAGGGGAGTCTCGGGGGAAGGGCGTGGGTCTTCGGAGACAACGTGGACACCGACCAGATCATCCCGGCGGAGTACCTCGTCACGATGGACAACACCGACCTGGCGGCACACGCATTTGAGAATCTGAAGCCGGAGTTCGCAAAGAAGGTCCGGGCCGGGGATGTCATCGTCGCGGGCAGGAACTTCGGCTGCGGTTCGAGCAGGGAACATGCTCCGAGGGCACTTCTTGGCGCGGGGGCTTCCTGTGTCGTGGCTGAATCGTTCGCTCGCATATTCTTCAGGAACGCGATCAACCTCGGGCTGCCTGTCATAGAGGCGAGACTTGCTGCGTCCGGGGGAGACATCATCAGGGTCGATCTGGTCGAAGGGGTCGTGGAGAACGAGACGAAGGGGGAGAGGGCTGACTTCGCGAGCTATCCACCATTCATCATGATGCTGATAGAGAAAGGCGGGCTCGTGCCTTACACCAAGGAGATGTTGGGTTGCAGAAAGTAGGCGTGATCCCTGGCGACGGCATCGGCCCCGAAGTGATCAAGGAGGCCAGGCGAGTCCTGGACAGTGTGACTGAGTCCAAGAGCATCGCTCTCGAGTTCGAGGAGTTCCCCCTGGGTGCGGGCCATTACCTCAAGACGGGAGAGGTCCTGGCCGAGGAGACCTTGCAGAGACTCTCAAGGAAGGACGCCATCCTCCTGGGAGCGATGGGGGACCCGCGGGTGAAGCCAGGCATCCTCGAGAAAGGGGTGCTGCTCAGGTTGAGGTTCCATTTCGACCAATATGTCAACCTGAGACCGGTCAAGCTGTACGAGGGAGTGCCGAGTCCGTTGGCTGACAATCACAGGAAGATCGACATCCAGTTCGTCAGGGAGAACACGGAGGACTTTTACGTCGGCCTGGGCGCCCGAGTGAAGAGCGGCATCTCCAACACAAGCCTCTCGTTGATCAGGCGAGCCTACGAGGCCAAGTTCGATGTCGGAGTGGACCTGAAGGATGAGGAAGAGCTCGCGTTCCAGATCGGCGTCATAACGAAGCATGGCGCGAAGAGGATCATGGACTTCGCGTTCCAGCTGGCAAAGAAGAATGGCATAGACCTCGTGACATCCGTGGACAAGGCCAACGTGCTGACCGAGATGTACGGGCTCTGGAGGGAAGCGTGCGAGGAAGCATCGGCCAGGCACGGCATCGCCAAGGAGTTCCAGTACGTCGACGCTGTGGCGCTTCACATGGTCAGGAATCCAGAGCGGTTCAAACTCCTCGTCGCCCCCAATCTCTTCGGGGACATCTTGACCGACTTGGGCGCGGCTCTTCAGGGCGGCCTAGGTCTCGCCCCATCTGCCAACATCAATCCCTCTGGCGTGAGCATGTTCGAGCCGGTCCATGGGTCTGCACCGGACATCGCCGGCAAAGGAATGGCGAACCCGGTCGGAGCCATACTTTCATCAGCGCTGATGCTGGACACGCTCGGGCACAAGGCGGCCGCGGACGAAATCGAGAGCGCGGTGAAGGAGGTCTTGAGATCCGGAAAGCACAGGACCGCGGACATGGGCGGGAAGACTTCCACCTCGAAGATGACGGACGAGATCCTCAAGCATCTAGCCCACCGTTAGAGCGGAGCCGCCCGTCATCTTATGCCTTCGACGTCCTTTTAGGCATAATTATAAGTAGCCACAATCTGATTTGAACCAAATAGGGACAGCCGGTGGATGGGATGACACAACAGGTATTGCCGATTCCGAAGGAGAAGGCGATTGAGATCGGGGAGTTCCTCACGAACAACGTTTCGAGGGCCGTCGTCTACTCCCTGCTCCATAACCAACCGCTGACTAGAAAGGAGATAGAACGGAGCCCACTCACCGAATCCATGAGGCGCCTTTCACTGAGCGCCCAGACAAGACCCCTGAAGGACAAGAGCACCGTCCAGATGAGGACGCTCCTATCCAAAGGCGTCGATTGTGGAGTCCTGATCCCGATCAACTCGAAACGCCAGAACTACTACTTCCTAAACTCCGACATAAGGATCGAACCTGCTCCGATCAGGGAGGGGCAGGACACATCTGACGAGGTGGCACTGACAGCCTATCTGGACAGATCATATTCGCACATGCCTGGGCAGGCAGTGCTGCCTGGATGGGGGACCGCAGCAGACCATACCGTGCTTCCAGTGCCCTATATCGACACGCCAAAGTCCCTCATGCTTTGGCTCAGCTGGCTGATCACACCAACAAGGCGAGAGGTCATGGGCCACATCGCGGACCAGGGCCACACGACGAGGCCCAAGCTGCGCTCTGAACTGGGATTCTGGGCTGACAGGATCGTGGCGAAGGAAGGCATGCCTTCGGGAGTCCTGGAAAGGGACGGCGAGAAGATACGCTATCAGTTCTCGACTTTCTCTTTTTCGAAGCTCAAGATGAAGAAGGATGAGGAACCGGGCAAGAAGAGATCATGGACAGCCTACCCGCCGTCGTTCTGGCTCACGAGGACCTACGAGCCCTTGAAATGCATAATGGGCGCCTCGCGGTACTTGGGTGACAAGAAGCCCGATGCCACCCCCGCAATGGTCCTCGAGGAACTCGCAAAAGAGAATCCGACCATCGTCGAGAAGAATCGGAGGGAGTTCTTGGAGATCAACTTCATCGAGAGGATGAGCTTCTACGCGATCTACCATTCCTCAGGGGACCCAGCTGTGAAGTTCTCCGCGGAGTCGTTGGTCCCGGAGAAAGTAACGTACAACGCTCCGGAACACCCCCTGCTCTGGGTCTCTAAGACTGACGAGGAGCACGGAGCGAAACTGGATTTCAAGCATGAAGCTGCGTTGATGCTCATCTCGAAGAAGACGAAGGACGACCAGATCGCGTATCTCGAGAAGATGCTCAAGGACATCGCCTACGAGAGGATCGGAAAGTTGATCGACGACCACGAGAGGAAGCTTGGGAAGGACCTCGACAAGCTGAGAGTGCAATCCTTCGGGTTGGGCACGGAATCCCTCTCCGCGGTCGCGGGTCTGGAGCTGACGAGAGAGCAGATACTCGCAGAGAGGGAGCATTTTGAGAAGTTCATGAACATCCTGGTCCCCGGGTCGATACTGAAGAGGAGGAAAGCGACTACCGAGGAACTGATCAAGGCAGTCGAGGATCAAAAGGCCTTGGAGACAAAAGAGCCCTCGACGGATCAAGACGAAGACAAGCATTGATAGGGCCGGTGACAGAAGCTGAACCGCACTGATCCGAGGTTGAAAGGACTCGTCAAGGCCGCGAAGGCACACGGAGCCACGAGTGCCAAGATCATTTCTGCTCGTGATGTCTTTGTGGACAAGCGCGCGCGGCTGAAATGCCTCGTTCCCAGGTGCAGCAGCTATGGGAGGCACCTACTCTGTCCTCCGAGCCTCATGCCAGTGGATGAGTTCAAAGAGATTCTAGATTGCTACGAGAGCGGGCTGCTGATCCAAGTCGAGGCCGATGTGGATTCTAGCGACAAAT
>CALMQK010000123.1 GCA_937872085.1 uncultured euryarchaeote | reverse complement strand
CAAGGACCACCTTCAGCCCCATCTTCTTCAACACTTCAATGCCCATCTGGATGCCTACATGGTCCGGATTACTTGAGGGCGAAATCACCGCGACCCTCGAGTTCTTCTTCAATCTCGCTGGCTTCTGGACGTTCAACTTCTCCCTCGTCTGGCGTATGCCCCAGCGACGATAAAAAGGACGCGATATCGAGCATCTGATAGATTGCCGAAGAAACTTCCACTTGTCGGGCGAACGGCTACTGACCTCTCGACAGTTTAAGTAATCTCGAAGCCTTTCGGGTGACTGACCTCGGGGAAAGTTTCGGGGGAGGGGACATAGGATGATTAGGAAAGCAACAGCTGCAACTCTCGCAGTGGCGTTTCTAGCAATGAGCATGTTCGTCGGAACGAATGCGGGCGCACAAGAGAATAGCCATGTGAAGTGGTCGTTCCTACTATACATGGCCGCGGACAACCACCTGGACTCCGACGTTTACGGCGTCCCGCTTGTCGATCAGGCCCTTGGCCAACTCATGTCAGTGGGATCAACGACAGGCAGCTTGGCTGTCTATGCATTGGTCGATAGGAATGCGGGACCTGATAACCTGTTCAAGGTCAACAAGGGGTCACTTGACCCGTTAACAGACTTCAACAACGGCAACGAGATCAACACGGGCGATCCGAGCACGCTCACGAAGTTCGTGACGTACACACAGTCGCTCACTCCTGCCGATCACACGTCGCTGATCTTCTGGGACTCTGGATCCCTGGGCTATATTGCGAAGGACGTTCAGGATGCACCGATTCACGGCTACTACAACTATGCCGTTCCGGAGTATCTGACGCACCAGGAGGTCGTCCAGGCGCTGACGGGACTCAACGTGGATATCTTGGGCGCGGATGAGTGCAACATCGGGTACATGGAAATCGCGAACGAGTACGCGACTAGTCAAACGGCCAAGTATCTTGTCAGCGCTCCAACCTTCATCGGATGGAGGGGGTTCCCTTACGATGCCGTCCTCAGGGAGTTGACGGCGAACCCTGACATGGACGCGAGGTCGGCTGCTGTGATGATGGTCGACCAGAGACAGCAGTTCTTCACCCAGCCGCCGTACCAAATGGAAAGAACCAACGCGTTCTCCGCGATAGACC
>CALMQK010000122.1 GCA_937872085.1 uncultured euryarchaeote | reverse complement strand
GATCCCAAGTGCGCGGACGCGTACTTCGGCAAGGCGGAGGCCTCCGTGGGCGTCCCCAAGATGGCGCCTGAAGATGTCATGGAGCTTTACAAGAAGTCCGTCGAGCTCGATCCCAAGAACCCCATCTACCAATCCTCGTACGCGGCCTACCTGATCGATATCGGGAGGTTCAATGAGGCTGAGGCCGCCTACCTCAAGGCCGCGGAGCTGGACCCGGACAATGCCAGATACTACTTTTCGGAGTTCGGGGTCGAGTACATCCAGAGAGCCCCGGTCGTCATGGAGAAGTTCCTGGACGAGAAGACGAAGGAAATGATCCTCAAGAAGGGCCTCAAGTACCTGATCAAGGCGGCAGGTCTCACTGAAGAAGAAGCGAAGAAGCTCCTTTGAACCCCGGTCAGTTGATGCGGCCGCTCTTCAGCCCGCTGGTGCGCCCCGTCCTGGTGCCTTTTGCGCACACGCAGCAGATCCGGGTGATCGGATCTGAATCGACGGGACAGACGAGCTGACCGCACATCGTGCATGTGGTGGTCGCAGGCCGTCCACAGATATGGCAGGTACCTATCATCGTCATTGTGAGTCCTTGATCGATGGCGTCCGGCATAAATCCTTTCCAGAACGTGGCCCGATGAGCCCCAGCCACTCCAGCCCCTCGACTATCCCGTCGCCGTCCTCCTTCTTCGCGACGTAGGATGCAGCCAGCTTCGTTCCCTCGAGCGCGTTCGCGACCGCTATGCCGAAGCCGCACTCCCGGACCATCATCTCGTCGTTGTCCGAGTCACCGAAGGCCGCGACCTGGTCCACGGTTATCCCGAGCAGCTCGCACGATTTCTTCACGCCGACGAACTTGTCCATGCCCTTCCGCATGATGTGCACTGCGAACCCGGTCGTCTGCACGTCCACACCCATGCCTTCCAGGAGCCGCTTGACCTTCTTGAAGTCGACCTCGGCCTTGAGCCCTATCTCGGTCTGTCGCCATTGATCGGTGAAGAGCCTCGGGGCATCCATCTTCGTCTGAAGGTGCTCGTACGCCTTGCGTGGTCCTGTCGGATCGCCGAGAACCCATACCTTCTGCTTGCAGAACACGATCCCGCCGTTCTCCGCGATGACGGGTCCCTTGAAGCCCAGGTATTGGGAGAGGCCGAACGCGATCGGGAGCACGTTCCCGCTCGCCAACATGACAGGCACGCCCGAACGATCCACATGCCTGAGAGCCGCTACCGCCTCGAGGCTGATGTTCCTCTCATCGTCCGCAAGGGTGCCGTCGATGTCCACCGCGACGGCCTTGACCTCGCCTGGGCGCGGCCTCCGCCTCATACGCTCCTTCACACGTCTCATTTTCCCCTGAGCTCTCCCAGGGTAGTGTCTCTCTCTGCAAAAGCATTGTGTTTGTGGATCGATTCCTCGCTCTCGCTCCTGACCGTCACGTGGACCGAATCGCCGAGCCGCCTGTACTTCCTCAGGAGCTTGCCCAGGATGTCACGCACGACGTCCTCGACGAACCTGGGGTTCCTGTGCGCCTCGATCACCACGTTCGCCTCGTCAGCCCTCTTGAGCACCCCGAAGGTCGGGCTGCTCAGGCTGCTCTCGACTATCTCTATCAGGTCGTCGGCCTCGATGTCCACCTGCTCGGGCACCTCGATCATGAGCGCGGTCCTGTTCCTCTGATTGTGCGAGATGGTCGGGACCTTCCCCTCGATCATCTTCAGCTCGGGCACCTCTTGCTCCAGCTTCATGAACGCGGTCTCCATCGCGCACGGACAGACCGTCATGCCCTGGACCTCGACCCCCACCTGCTTCATCAGGCCGTCTTCCCTCGTCGCTCTCGCCTTGGCCATGAGCTTGTAAACCTCGAGGGACTTCTTGCCACCGTCGGGCTTCTTCTCGATGAAGTAGTCAGCTGTCATCCGGACCTCGGCGTTGCTCGCGTAGTCGTGCCTCTCAAGCAGGGTCTTGCATATGTTCGCCGCGAGCTGCTCCAGGCTCTTGACCTTCAACCTCACGCTCGAGTCGATCATCTCGTTGATGACCTCGACGTTCCGGGACATGTGCGAGCCCCTCTGGGTCGATGGGAGGTTCACGAACACGTCGATCTCTGCGACTAGGAAATGGTCCTTGCCTCCCCTGCGGACCATCACGGGCTTCTTGACGCCGGTGACGCCCACCCGGGTGAGCTTGAAGCTCTTCTCAAGCGGACCGCTCTGGCAGTCCACGGGGAATTTGGTTCTCAACGCGCGCCGATAACTGGGCTGATTAATAAACCATGGTCCAAATACTAGCCGGGCGGTAGCTCTAAGTGCCTTTTTATCTACTCGTACTTCTGGCAGCTGAGGCAGTAGTACCGGTTGTACTCGGGGATGTAATCGAGCTGCCCCCCACACCTAGGGCATGTCCGTCCGGGTATCGCGGGCGCCACCGGCGGAGAGACGGCGGATGCCACCACGGACGGGTGTGCGATCGTCCTCGACATCTTCTTTCTCTCCGATTCCTCCTTCAACACCGTGAGCTGGAGCGCGGCCCCGAACACGATGATCGCCAGGAGCGCGAGGACGGAGAGCGTCATGTTCACGCCGAGCAGGATCAGCGCGAACCCAGCGAGCAGCCCGCCCGCGATCGCCGTCACGACCCCTATGGCCACCTCGGCATAGACGAATGTAGCGACGAACACGATGAGACCTATGACCAGCGCGGCTAGGTTGAGGCTTGACGACGAAGCCCCGGGTATCACCGAGGGCAGGAGGCTCGTCACCACGAGGAACCCGAGCACCCCTGCGAGGGCGCTGATGCCCAGCCTGGCGAGGAA
>CALMQK010000121.1 GCA_937872085.1 uncultured euryarchaeote | reverse complement strand
GACTCGTTCAAGGACGTCACCTCGTTCACCCTCAGGAAGATCGAGTTCGGCGAGAAGAGCGTCCTGATAGAGAAGGGCGACCACGTGTTCCTGGCGGTCATCCTGCACAGGAAGGCCTCGAAGAAGGTAGCGTCGAAGATGGAGAAGGTCGTGGCCGAGATAGAGGCGGTGTTCGGAGAACACCTGGCAGGATGGGACGGCGATCTGGACAAGGTCAGGGGCGTCGAGGACCTGGTCAAGAAGCTTTATTCTAGGGCCCCCCTATTGCACTGGCCGGCCAAGTGACTAGCCGGACGGTGATCAGTTGTTGCTGCCTTTCCCGAACCTGCCTACGATGGTGGGTGTGACCATCTTCTGCGCGGTCATGGCATTCGCATCCTACAACCGGAAGGTCTTCGACCTCTCGGGCTCTCTCACCGCCTTCGCCGTGGGCATGGTCATAGGGATCTGCGGGAGCGTGCTCTGGCTCGTCCTCCTGCTGGTCTTCCTGCTGACCAGCTTCGGCCTGACCAAGTACAGGTACGACTGGAAGAAGGCCCAGGGGTTCCAGGAGGGGAAGAAGGGCGAGAGGACCTGGAGGAACGTGGCGGCGAACGGGGCCATCCCCACAATGATCGCGTTCCTCAGCTTCGTCGCGGTGGCAATGGATCCCAGCACGAGGTTCTTCACCAAAGATGTCGCGAGCTTCCTGTTCGTCTCGGCCATCGCTGTGGCGGCATCCGACACCGCCGCGAGCGAGATAGGCATCATCGATCCTCGTGTCTATCTCATAACCACCTTCAAGAGGACGCCTCGGGGAAGGGACGGCGGGATATCGCTGACCGGGACGTTCGTCGCGTTCATCGCCGCCGCCTATACCTCTGCAATATCATACGTCGTCTTCGCCGGGCTGGACAAGGACCTCCTCGCGGGCCCTTCGACCCTCTTCGTTCCGATGCTTTGCGGGTTCCTGGGATGCCAGATAGACAGCCTGATAGGCGCGACGCTGGAGACCAGAGGCAAGATCGGCAAGCTGGGGAACAACTTCTTCTCGATCCTCGCCGGGACGATGATTGCGTTCGTCATCGCACTGCTCTGACGCTAGAGCTTCTCGATGTGCTCGAGTATGCGCTCCAACGAGCGCACGTGATCGTCCGCGACCTTGGAGACCCTCTTCCCGTCAGTCACGAACTGGATCGCGTGCATCCCGACCTTCTTGGCACCTTCGATGTCCTGGTCGGGATTGTCCCCGATGTGCACTGCTGCCTTTGGGAACACCTTGAGGCCGTCCAACGTCCTGCGGAAGATGGTCTCTGCGGGCTTCCTGACCAGCAGCTCGTTGGAGAAGGTCGTGACGTCGAAGTGGTGGAGGATGCCCATGTCCTGCATGACCAGCCTGAGCACCGAACCGGGCGTCCTGCCGGTGTTCGAGATCAGGCCCATCCGATACCCCTTCTCGTTGACCGATCTCAGAGCCTCCTTGGCGCCCGGGAGCAGCATCGGCCGATGGTCCAAGATGCCCTCGGAATAGATCTTCTCGATCGCATCGAGGTCCTTTCCCTTCAGCTTCCCCACGAGCTTGCCGTCGATGCAGTTCAGAAGGAAGAGCACCTGGTCCCTGACGCTGAGGTCCCTTCGCTTGCTCCAGGTCAGTTCGAGGAAGATGCCGCTCTTGTCGTAGGCGTCCTGGACCTCTTCCTCCGTGTGGACCATCCCGGTGTGGCACAGAGTGTGGACGATCTTGTCTATCATGGACTTCGCGACCCTCTGCGCTCCCCCAGGGTGCTCCTGGACAAGGGTGTCCCAGAGGTCAAAAGTGACTGCGGAGATATTCCTCATCGTATGCTGGTGGACCTAAGAAAGGGTCGATATTGATATGCTCCTCAGGTACAACGATTATGCGAATCCATCCCCGACAACGCTTATATAGGACGTCGATAATAGGCGGGACCAGAGAGCGGTTTGACGGCCATAGTGGCGGGGCTACACCTGGTCCCATTCCGAACCCAGAAGTTAAGCCCGCCTACGTTCTTCGTGGTACTGAGGTGCGCGAGCCCTCGGGAAGCCCAAGTCTCTTCGGAGACTCCTAGCCTTAACGGCTAGATACGCTAGCCAGGTACCTTCGGGTACAGGGTGAACCGTATCGTTTGAAACCGTTAAGGCTTTGGTAAGCTGTCAGCCACTCTCTACTG
>CALMQK010000120.1 GCA_937872085.1 uncultured euryarchaeote | reverse complement strand
TTAAGAAGGGTCGACTAGATACTTTCGGGTTAGTAGCTACACCATTCATAATATCGAAGCGGAACATCGCTCGGATGATGGCTTCAACTGGCGTGCAAAAAGCCCTCCAAGAATTGAGGGAGGGGCGCATCGTGCTCGTGTACGATGCGGACGGACGCGAGGAGGAGACCGACATGGTCATCGCATCCGAGAAGGTGACCCCCGAAGCCATACGAACCCTCAGGAAGGATGCGGGCGGCCTGATATGCACCACGGCCGATGTCGTGATCCAGAAAGCATTGGGCCTGCCTTTCCTCACCGAGGTATTCCTGGGCATGGCGGACCATTATCCCGTGATGAGGGAGCTCATCCCGAACGATATTCCGTACGACGTCAAGTCGGCCTTCGGGATCACAATCAACCACAGGAAGACTTTCACCGGCATTACTGACAATGACAGGGCGATGACCGTGAGCGAGTTCGCATCGCTGGCGAAGAGGGCCATCGGCTCGGAAGACGGGTGGGCCAAGAGAGAGTTCGGGAAGAACTTCCGCGCCCCGGGGCACATCCATCTGTTGAACACCTCCGAGAGGATCCTTGAGACCAGATTCGGGCACACGGAACTCGCGACAGCTCTGACGATCATGGCGGGGATGGTGCCTTCCGCGACCGTCTGCGAGATGATGGGGGACGACGGCAAGGCGCTGTCCAAGGCGAAGGCCGCGGAGTATGGCAGGAAGCACGGGTTTGCCTTCCTCGTGGGCGCGGACATCATCGAGGCCTGGAGAGAGCTCAGGGGCAGGTGAAGCTGATGGTTCGCGTGATGGCCACAGGGGTTTTCGACATCATCCATCTCGGACATCTGCACTATCTCGAGGAATCCAAGAAACTCGGCGACGAACTCATCGTGGTGGTCGCAACAGACATGACGGTGAGGAAACGCAAGCACGAGCCGATTACGCCACAGATCATGAGATGCGAGCTGGTCTCTTCGCTCAAACCCGTGGACAAGGCGGTCCTAGGGAAGGAAGGCGGGGACATCTACGCGATTGTCCGGGAACTCAAGCCGGACATAATCACCATCGGCTACGACCAACCGTTCGAGCCCCAGCGGCTCGAGATGGAGCTGGCCAAGAGGGGATTGAAGGTGAAGGTGGTAAGGTTGCCGCACCTTGACCATGACCTCGACGGCACCCGGAAGATAATCTCAAAGATAATCGAATTCCACACGGTCGACAGGAAGCTGAAGGAGATCGAGCAGAAATGAAGAGGATCGGCATCGCGGACACGACCTTCGCCCGGGTGGACATGGGCGGCCTCGCGATCGATGAGCTGAAGGCGACGGGCACGGGGTTCAAGATCGAGAGATACACGGTCCCCGGTGTCAAGGACCTCCCGGTTGCCTGCAAGAAGTTGTTCGCGGAGCACGAGTGCGACATCGTAATGGCCTTCGGGATGCCTGGCAAGGAGCCAATCGACAAAGTCTGCGCGCACGAGGCCTCACAGGGCCTCATCCAAGTCCAACTGGCGACGAGCAAGCACATAATTGAGGTATTCGTCCACGAAGACGAGGCCAAGAGCGAGAAGGAGCTCGCATGGCTTGCCGAGAGGAGGTCACGTGAGCACGCGGTGAACGCCTATGACCTCATATTCCGGCCCGAGAAGCTCACCAAGAACGCGGGCAAGGGTTTCAGGCAGGGTTTCGCAGACGTTGGACCGATTCAGTGAGGATCAAGCAAGGAGGTAACGGAGATGCCAGCAAAGATGAGGATAGGTATAGTATGCAGTGAGT
>CALMQK010000119.1 GCA_937872085.1 uncultured euryarchaeote | reverse complement strand
TAGCCTCTCCGCGACCGCCGCGACGAACGCGATGTTGTTCGCCATGCTCTCGAGCGGCACGTTCTCGTTCGGCCCGTGCTCGTACACCTTGTCGATGTCCGCGTAGCTGTATCCGACGCAGAACGGCGAGTGCTTCTCGAACAGGTAGGCTGGCCCCGTTCCCGACATCATAGGAAGAACGTTCGTCGGCGCCCTGCCGGCGACCTCGCGCGCGACCTCGGTCACGAGCTTGATGAACGGGTCGTCGAGCGGCGTCTTCGCGGAGTCGTACCCGGTGAAGGACAAGGAGACGTCTTTGAACCCTCTCCTGTCCAGGTGCGCCCGGAGCAGCTTCATGATATGGTCCGTGTGCATATCCGGGACCAGACGCAGGTCCAGTTTCGCGGTCGCCTTCGCCGGAACGATCGTCGAGTGCACTTCCCCGAGGCAGCCACTCTCCAGCCCGTTTATCGACAGGGACGGTTCTAGATACACCGCCCTCAACAGGTCCGTCCCTTTGCGGCCCAGCAGAAACCGCTTCAGTCCGTAGTTGGCCTTGACCTTCGCGCCGATGTCTCCCCTGTACGCCTTCAACGCCTCGAGGTCCTCTCTGGAGGGTTTCCTGACGAGCTCCCTGACGCCGTCTATCGTGATGTTCTCATTCCCGTCCCTGAGCGACCCTAGCGCCTGCACCAGGCGCCACGGAGCGCTCGGTATCGCCCCCGCGGAGCCGGAGTGGGCGTCGCAGCTCGGGTACCCTGGAGGCCCTCCGACCGAGAGCCGCATCGAGATATCCCCTTTCATACCCCCGAAGATCTCCGTCGTGCTCCCTCGCCTGGCCGACAGGCCCTCCCACACGCAGCCGTCTGCATTCATCAGGTCCCCGTGCTTCCGCTCGAACTTCGCGAGGACTTCAGAGCTCCATTCCTCCTCGCCCTCGACGACGAACTTCACATTCACTGGTAGTTCTCCGAGGGCCTCCTCGATGACCTCGAACGCGAGCAGGCTCCCGATGCAGGGCCCCTTGTCGTCTGCCGTACCCCTGCCGAACGCTCGTCCGCCCCTGACCGTCAGCTTCCAGGGGGAGGACTTCCAAAGGTCCAGGTCGCCCTCGGTCTGCACATCGTAGTGGTGGTAGCACATGAGCGTCTTCTTCGCCCCGACGTCCCTCTCGGCGAAGACTACGGGCGGGCTCCCGAACTGGAGCACCTTGTATCCGCGGTCCTCGAACTGACGCCGGTGGGTATCAGCGCATTCTTGGAGCCCCTTCTTGTCCCTCGGGACGACGGTCGGGAACTTAACCAGCTCGCCCAGGAGGGCGAGCGACTTCTTCTCTTTCCTCTTCGCGCGGGAAAGCAATTCGGAATATGGTGTCCTAGACATGGGTATGCCAGCGGACCAGATGGCCGGACGATTCTCATAGAACTATCGGCGTTGCTCCTCAAGTCAGGAGCTCCGGGTAGGGACCATCGCGCTACGCTCCATTTGGTCTATGTCGAGGCGAGGCCCAAACCCTGATTTGAACTTCAAGGACCTCTGGACATTCAGCAGGTTCTCACCAACGGGGACGCACGTCATTCTCACCGTTGATTCGCTATCTTCAGATGAATCTCACTAGCTGAAGTAACCCCGTCTTGTCGTCGGTCTGCAGCTCTCTAAACCCATTGGCTTTGTAGAAATCCACCAAGCACGGGATGCTCTTGCAGTCAACCCTCACGAATCTTCCTCCCACGAGATCGTGTGCCGTCCTGAACATGCCCAAGGCATATTCGACGAGCTCTTTGCCTTGGACATCGCCCCGATAAGGGTCGTTCTTGGCGAGCTGACCAATCAGATAGCACGGGGTTTCGCGGTCTTCGAAGATACCGCACAGTTTCTTCCTCTTGGTCCTACTGATGGTGTCTTTGATCTTCATGCTGGAGAGCGCGATTGAGAAATAGGCAAGTATCTCTAGCTCCCGCTCTCCCACAGATTCTCGTTTCACGACGATATATGTCCGGCTCTTGTGAGCCTTCTCAAAAGGAACGGCCTTCTCTTTGAGGAACCTCTCGATGTCAGAGTCGCGTCTGCATTTGAATGATGTCAGATCCTTTGAAATGACAGACTCGTCCGGATCGACGCTGAGAATCTCCCTCAACGGGAATATCGCTTTTTCAGCAATACTCGATCACACTCAAGTTTCCTAGAAATGTCGACCTTCTTGACAGCCTTCTGGCTATCCTTGGCTGCTTCGATGATTATCTGGGCAGCCTTGTCGTCCTTTATTTCCAGTGGTCTACTGAATGAAACGGTCGCCATTCTTGTCACTTTGTAGTGATGCTCTTGCAGATACTAGTGCTGCGGTACTACATCTAGTATTTGTGTTTATATATTCTGCGACATAACTAGCTCAACTGGCGGACCGAGAGAATCCATTTGTCCTGATGTAGCAATCCAGGGTTCAGCGACTTCTCGTTAGCTCAGCCAAACAATCAAGTCTTCCGGCACAAGTTCAATTGCGACCGTCGAGATTTCCTTGGTCTCCTTCTTGCGAAGCTCTTTGAATACCTCATTAGGAGAATCACCGGGATCAAAAGAGAAGCCCCCAGAGTCCACATTGTCGGGAAGAACCCTTTATCTCCTGCTGCGGGGATGACGATTGGAGAGAGAGACAAATGACGTTCAGGAATCTTAAGCTCATAGAGCCTCTTCTGGAGGCAGTTGCTAAACAGGGTTATACTGCGCCAACACCAATACAGGAACAGGCAATCCCTCATATTCTTCAAGGCAAGGATCTGATCGGGATCGCACAAACTGGCACAGGAAAGACTGCTGCATTTGTTCTGCCCCTATTGCAGTTGATGTCACAATCACCTAGGCGCACTATCCCCAAGTCTCCTAGAACTCTAGTTCTTGCGCCAACTAGAGAATTGGCTGCGCAGATAGACGAAAGCTTTGCAACCTACGGCTCATTTATGAGATTCAGGCACACTGTAATGTTCGGCGGTGTCAGCCAAGTCCATCAGGTCAGAGCAATGTCCGAGGGTGTTGATGTCCTGGTCGCTACACCTGGCAGATTGTTGGACTTGATGAATCAGGGCTACGTGAATCTAAACCATTTAGAATTCCTTGTTCTCGATGAGGTTGATAGAATGCTTGACATGGGATTCATAGTTGATGTCAAGAGAATCATTTCGAAACTGCCGACACACAGACAATCAATATTCCTTTCAGCAACAATGCCGCATAGCATAAGCGAGCTAGCAAACACATTGCTCCGTCATCCTGTGCGCGTTGAAGTTGCTCCTCAGGCAACCACAGTAAAACTAGTCCAACAGAAGGTCCTCTTTGTAGACGAAAGAAACAAGACCGCGATCTTGTTGGAATTGCTAAGACATGAAGATTTGAGATGTGTTCTGATATTTACTAGAACAAAAAGAAGAGCCAATAGCGTCGCCGAGGTGCTGACTGCTCGGGGCATTCGGGCTGAAGCCATACATGGCAACAAATCACAGGGTCAAAGAACAAGAGCACTAGAGAATTTCAAATCAGGACATGCAAGAGTGCTGGTTGCAACTGACATCGCTGCAAGAGGCATTGACATTGATGACATATCCCATGTGATGAATTACGATCTACCTGTTGACCAGGTTGATTACTATGTTCATAGAATTGGCCGTACCGCAAGAGCGGGAGCCAAGGGCACTGCGTATTCCCTGTGCGCAAGCCATGAACGGGATGCCTTGAGAGAGATCGAGAGCCTCATAAGAATGCATATCGAAGTAATGTCTCATTCATTTCATTCTAACACAGCAAGAGATGCTGTTGGCGCTGCTGCAAGACCACCGCCAAAACAGCAAAGAGGTCAAAGACGGTCAAATGAGAATCGACAGAATAGGAGACAATATCGATCGAGATAGAAGGTCGGGAATTCTTTGTTCAGGGAGAATCCCTGTCTCCTGCTGAATAATGGATGGAAATTGGAGAGGGGAAACTTCAACATAGAGGCTTTTCCGAGAGGGGGCGCTGATCCCTTTTCCTTCACCGTCCACGATACTTGCATTTTGTAGGCATGTGGTCCGCTCTGGCGTGCGAGAGTGTATAACAGTGTTTATAGAGTCAGAGGACGATTCACCTCCGGGCTTCACCTTCTTTTTCTTGCATCTGGCAAGAGGAAGTCCGAGTAGGGGGAATGTTTGTAAATGGAAGGAAGAAGCAGATTGAGAAACTGGATGCTATGCGCGCTGGCCGTCCTGATGGTGGCGTCGATGGCCCTCACGGCCGTCCAACCAGTGTCAGGAAAGGGGCCCAGGCCGCAGCCATCATATGAACTTACAGTTGAGGAAAGGGCATTCGTTGCCAAGGTCGGTGTGGGAGAGTATGGGTACGCCATCGACGAGAAACTCGCCTACAGCATGGGGACTCTTCCGGGCGGCCTGTTCAGACCTGCTGGGAGCGATGCCGAGTACGAGGCAGCGTTGTGGCTAAAGGGCGAGATGGAGCGGATCGGTCTCCAGCAAGTGAAGGTCGAGGGATTCCCGGTGAACGCGTATACCTTCAGGGGTGCCTCGGTCCAGGTACTAGCCGAAGACGGGAAGACTCTGCCAGCGGTGTCTTACGGAGGCTTCATCGGGACGTCCCCGGAAGGCGTTACGGCGGAGCTGGTGGATGTCGGGAACGGCTTCGCGAGCGACTATATCGGGAAGGACGTCCAGGACAAGCTCGTGCTGTTCTCGATGTACTACAACAAGCAGGGATGGGTAAGCTATGTCCTCTATCAGGCGTAGCTGAACGGCGCCCGCGGAACGTTATTCGATTGGGTCGGAGAGGAGACCATCCCGAACTCGCTTTACACCACAGGGGCGTGCAGTCGCCCGTACATGGCCTTGGATATTGGCCACAACTCTGTGGCGTACCTGAGAGGGCTGCTGGCCGAGGGGTCAGTTACGGTCAACGCAAAGTCGGACGTGACGCTCAAATACGACGGGACAGGGCACAACGTCGTCGGTTATCTGCCAGGCTCTACCCACGCGGATGAGTACATCATCATAGGTGGGCACTACGACAAGTGGTGGTACTCTGCGTCGGACGACTCAGCGGGAGTCGCACGGCTCCTCGGGATCGCAAAGGCTATGGTGGATTCCGGGTACCAACCGGCGAGGACGATAGTGTTCATCGCGTTGTCCGCAGAGGAGTACGGATGGGCGGAGTCGACATACGCGTGGCTGCAAGGCTCGTGGGGATTCATCAACGCCTCGCATCCCGAGATGATCGGCAAGACCCTCGCGTACTTCAACAGCGAAGGCGGAGGGACCAAAGGCGCGACGACCGTTTATGCGAGCGGTTCTCCGCAGACATTTGGCTTCAGCTCGAGCTTGCTCGGGGTGTTCGACAACTTCTTCACCAAGACGGCCCCGTTCTCGAGCTACTATTATCCGTCGTCCGCGTCGAACAGCCTGTTCTCGACGTGGACAGACTCGTGCTCGTTCGGCGTTTCCGGGGTCCCGTGGATGGAGGTCAGGAGCGGCAGGGCCGTGCCTGGCTTCAACTACACCTACCACACGACCTGGGACAACATGGACAGAATAGGAGCTGAGAGCCTCGCGATAAGCGCGATATCCAGCGGAATAGCGATGATCAGGCTGGACCGGTCAGTGGTCACTCCGTACAGCATGCAGTACTTGGCGGACAAGATCATGAAGACTCTCGACAGCCGGGCAATCTCGGCAGCGGGCATTAACCCGAAGCCAGCTCAGTCCGCAGTTCTGGATTTCAAGTACGCAGCGGAACGCGTGTGGCACTTGGCGGCAGCCGCCCAACCCTCCGCGAGCACTGATGAGGTCAACCACATGCTGATGGAAGTGCTTCAGGACATCGGCTGGAATCTCTTCTGGATCGGGAGCGATGTGCAGGACACGACTCTATTCCCACACCAGCAGGCTCAGCGGGACTCGGCAGCCATCGGCAAAGCGCTTGCCGCGCTCAAGACTAAGGACATTGATGCTGCCCTTGCCAGCCTCAAAGAGGTGACCGCGCTCTGGTGGGCGGTCAACTTCGAGTACGAGGTCTACAACGAGTTCGTGATAAACTGGGTCAACCCAGGCCTGCATCCGCTGTTCTGGGCCGAAGGACGCTTGAGCGTTTATACCGACGTGCTACAGGAGTACTTCTCCCTCGCGGCCAAGAAGCAGGCCGGTAACACCAACTACGCCGCGGAGATGAGCTCCCTGAAGGACAAGTACGCGTCAGTCGTCGGAGACCTCACAGCTGATCTCGATATCGTGACCGTAACGCTGACGTCCGCCACGGCGCAGCTGGATCAAGTGGAGTCTATGCTGACATCAACGTGATGTCAGCCCTTCAAACCCTTTTCTTCTTGTTTTTCGTATCCTTTCGAGTGTGAACTGGCAGGCGTCCAATGCGCGAAGGGTAGTTTGAACATCGCAGAGTTGCGGCCACGATGATTCTGCCAGATTGCCCGTTGATTGAAGACAGCAGACTGTTACTCGCCGGTGCGGAATTCGGCTGGA
>CALMQK010000118.1 GCA_937872085.1 uncultured euryarchaeote | reverse complement strand
GGTACCTTGGGAGATGAGATCGACCTTGTTTCCAACAACCAATATGGATCTCCCTTCAACCTTGGGTTGGAGGATGTTCATCGATATCATCAGTTTCGACTTGACGACTTCTTCAACTTCACTCGAATCAAAGATCAGGAGGATTAGGTCAGCATGGTATATCTCTTCAAGAGTTGAGTTGAATGCATCCACTAGGTCCGGTGGGAGATCCTTGATGAATCCCACCGTGTCGGTCATCAAGACGTTCCCGCTCACTCCAAGTACCTTTCTTGTCGTAGTCGACAGTGTCGAGAACAACCGATTGTCGACTTCTACAGAGGCTCCGCAAAGTTTGTTCATCAACGCGGATTTGCCAGCGTTGGTGTAACCTGCGAGGGAGACAAGAGTGTATCCCGAATCTCTTCTCTTCGTCCGAGTTACTTCACGTTGTTTCGATAGCTCATCCAATCGTTCCTCGATGTGACGTGCGTGACTCTTCGCATGCTCGAAATAGACGTCCGTCGCGTATGCGCCACCAGACAGGAACCCGGGTCGGTCACCGCTCTTCGCCTTGTGGATCCATTCCCTAAGGAATGGAAGCTCGTATCTCAGTTTTGCCAAGGTCACTTGGGCAATTGCCTCCGGTGTGTGTGCATGGTCCGCAAAAATCCGTAGAATCACTCCCGCGCGGTCCATGCACTCTTTCTGGAATTTCATTTCGATGTAATGGTGTTGTGATGGTTTGAGGGATCCATTCACGATGATCATGTCATATTCGAATTCCTTTAGTTCCTTCTCTATCTCGTTGATCTTACCCGGTCCAAGGAAGCTTGCTTTGTGAGGACGAGTCTTGTTCTGCACGTACTCCTTCACCACCCTGACTCCTAAAGTATCAAGAAGAGAACGGATCTCCTGGGTGTCGTCCGTCACACTGAAGATGACAACCGTCTTCATAAGTGATGATTGATTAAGGGTTCTCCGATGATAATGCTATTTGCGACGATTTTGCCCCATTCCTCACCTCCACGACCTCGGCTTCCGTTGGAGCACTGGAAACCAGGAGCAGGGTATCCCCTCGTATACGCGTTCCATCGGAAATGGAGGGGTCCCCCTTCGTCAATGAGCCCGCATGAGCTTCAGAATCTTTTATTCGACGCCTCACATTCTCCTATTTTGCTGGCTCGGATTTTTCCGCAAAATTCTTGGCCTGCGGGAAAAATGAATTCCTACGATAATATTAACGCTTAAGTAGACTGCACTGCATTCCTGGAATTCCTTGGTTTCATATGGATTCCGCGACCGGCTTCCATAGGAAATGCGGGGTTGGGAATGAGCTTTTTGTTCATCCGGGGGAGCTAGATGCAGGATACGATATTCCAGCAGTACATCCGAGCCAAGTCGATCTTCAAAGGCGATAGGGACATCCTGCGACCGTCCTACATCCCCGACATCCTTCCACACAGAGAGGCGCAGATAAACCAAATGGCATCCATCCTCGTGTCCGCGCTCGAAGGGCAGAGACCGTCGAACGTGCTGTTGTTCGGCAAGACGGGCACGGGCAAGACCGCATGCACGAAGTACATCGGCAAGGAGATCGAGCGGGCCGTATCCAATCTCAACAAGGTGACATTCATTTACATGAACTGCGAGGTCGTCGACACGCAGTACGGAGTCCTCCAGAACATCGGGAACAAGTTCATCGAGAATTTCGACGAGCGCATCCCGTTCACGGGTTGGAGCACCGAGAGAGTATACAACATACTCAGAGAGAAGATGGACGAGGAGAAGAGGGTCATCGTGATCGCCCTCGACGAGGTCGACAAGCTCGTCTCGAAGAGCGGTGACGACGTCCTTTACCACCTGTGCAGGATAAATGACGACCTCAAGAACGCAAAGGTGAGCGTCATCGGGATATCGAACGATCTCAGGTTCATGGAGTTCCTGGATCCGCGGGTCAAGAGCTCGTTGGCGGAGGAGAAGATGGTCTTCCCGCCATACAATGCAGATCAGCTGAAGGACATCCTTGAACAGCGCAGCAAGTTGGCGTTCGATGAGGGCATACTCGAGAACTCCGTGATACCGCTGTGCGCTGCGCTCGCCGCGCAGGAGCACGGAGATGCAAGAAGGGCCTTGGACCTACTCAGGGTTGCGGCGGAGATCGCGGATAGGAACCATGTCCCGGTCGTGACCGAATCCGACGTCATCAAAGCAAAGAACAAGATAGAGCTGGACTGCGTGACAGAGGCAATCAGGACGCTCCCAGTCCAGTCCAAGCTCGTACTGATGGGCGTTCTGCTGAACGACCAGCGGGGAGACGGGAAGCTGACGACGGGAGACCTCTACGAGACTTACAAGGAGTTGTGCCAGTGCACCTCGATGGCCATACTGACACAGCGGAGGATCACCGATCTCATCTCCGAGCTCGACATGCTCGGGATCATCCATGCCAGGGTGAAGTCCTTCGGCAGAGGGGGAAGGACCAAGGAGATCGAACCGAGCGTGCCAGTGGAGGAGGCGAGGCAGATCCTCGAAGAGGACGAGATTCTGAGCCAGCTGAAGAACTACAAGCTGAGATATCAGACCACTTTGATGTGATTGTCAGCTCGGACCTGGAGGATTGGGTGGAGGCGTTTCTTCCAATCGGGGCGGCTCATCCTGCCCGGGCGATAGCGTCTTGCTCTTTCCCAAGCGCTTTTCCCTGATCGATAGGGTGATGTCCACCGCGATCGGAGAAATGATGATCAGTGCCAGTGCGATCCAGAGGTCCCTCACGCTGTTGTCAGGCGCAGGGCTCCCGAGGGAATGAGTGGACCAGAGTTTCAATAAGCCGAACCACGGGATCTCGCCCCTCGCCTTGCCCACGATCCACTTGAAATCGACAACGGGCCCTGGCCCCCAGGAGGTCTGGTCCGTTTGCTGGTTGTGGTCTCCTTTCGTTATGAACCCCGGCTTCGGGTCGATCCCCTGCGCCTCGAAGTAGCGTATCATGTTCCCGATGTCTATCTGTACCGTCACGTGGTTGTAGCTCACGTTCATCAGCACCAATGCTCCTGTGAGATGATCCCAGGTGTCGTTCGCGGGGTAGGTCGACCATGCGGACTTCGGCGCGTCTCGGAGCGACGCGGACCTATAGCTCAGTCCATCCGCGTTGGGTTCGAGATATATCAGTGCACGGTGGATTATGGGTGTGAGAGTGTCTGAGCCCCCCTTCTTGTAGATGACCACGTCGCCATAGTCCCCGTAAGTCTTGTGGCCCGTGGAGAGGCCGTCCGCGTAGGTGGCGATGTCACGGGGGTGATCGACCTTCTTCACCAGTACAAGGTCCCCGGTGTCAATGGCACCGATGTGGCTAGTGTTGTCAACTCCGTGCATCATGCTGTTGGATTCCACGACGACGAGGGGTGGCCACAGGCCAGAATATGCGAACATCGCGAGAAGGATAAAGACCACGAACAACAACGCGACCCCCGCGTCCCGGAGGAAGAGCACCAACTGCCCGCGGGGCTTGCGTGGGGTGATAGACGTACCCTCCTGGCTATCCACGACGCTAGGAGTGAGGGTCCGGTATAAAATGAATATGGTTTATCCTATGTGTTGGTATCAGGGCATCCAGATGCACCCCCCCATCGGCACCATGCACAGAAAGTTAGAAATGTCTCGAGCGGCTTGAGGCGGTCGAGGTTGTCCTTGGCCCGTCACAAGAACGAGAGGATATCGAAGGACCAATACTTCATGAACATCGCGATCGAAGTTGCACGCAGGAGCACATGCACTCGGCGGCAGATAGGTGCGCTCATCGTGAGCGATGTTGGAGAGATCAAGAGCACGGGATACAACGGGAATCCTAGAGGGCTCCCCCACTGTCACGAGATCGGCTGCATCAGGGACAAGCTCGGGATTGCGTCCGGGACCCGTCTCGAGACTTGCACCGCCGTACATGCCGAGCAGAACGCACTCATCCAGGCGGGGACAAACTCCCGCGGTTCCACTCTATACTCGACCATTGTTCCATGCCCAATCTGCGCGCGCATGATATTGAACGCCCAGGTGGCACGCGTGGTATACATAGATGATTACTCGGACCTCGCGGGCGTTGAACTGCTGAAACAGGCGGGGACAAGGCTCACACGGCTTGATAAGAAGAACTTCGCAGAGAAGCTCGCTTGCCCGAAGTGAATCCGTCATCACCGTGCAAGGTTTCGTTCGATGTATTCTCGTGTTTCGGTTCTGGGTTTCGATTGTCGTTGAGTGTCGAGTTTGCATCCGCATTAGTCGAAAAAACCAGACCCCGTAGCATATTTATATCGAAACCCGCATCAGCAATCTGGACTGTGACTGAAGTGGAAAAGGCGGATATCCTTCAGCATATAAAGGACGCGGAGGAAAGGGTCCGCGCCGCGACCAAAGATGCAGAGGGGAAGAGGAAACAGCTTCAGGCCGAGGGCAAGAGACGCTCGCTTGAAAAAGTGGACGCTGCCGATGCCGCCCTCAGAAAGGCGATTGATTCTCGGATCGCCGAGGCGAAATCCCGTATCGAGAGCCGAAAGAAGGCTCTCCTCGACGAAGGCGCACGGAAAGCCGATGCACTGACATCAAGCGCTCGTCAGAGGGCCGGCAAGGCTCGAGAATTCGTCCTTGCGGAGTTTGAGAGGGCAGCTGATGCTTAAGCCTGAGGGGATGACCCGGGCGGTGGTCGTGGGATCGATTGAGAGCCTCGATCCGACCATCAAGTGTCTCTATGAGCTGGAGTTACTGCATCTGATAGACTTCACGAAACAAGATGAGGAATTCAAACTCGGCCAGCCTTTGTCGGGAGCATCGGAGGACTCGCAGAGGCTACTCAAGCTCAGGGCCATGATACGAGCACTGGAGATAGAAGGGCACAGACCGAAGGGCCTACTCCGGACAAAGGACATCGACGAGAGAATTGAACAGGCAATGGTCACGCTCGATCTTAACATATCCAGCAAATCAGATGCGAGACAGAAGATCCAGTCCCTCGTCCGCGAAATGGATGCTGAGGTCAAGGCGCTCGAGCCCGTCAGAACCTTCGGAATTCCGATTGAGAATTATGATGGATACGACAACCTGGCTGTGTTCGTTGGGACTTGCAAGCTTGATCCGGAACACGCGTTCAAGGACAAGATCAAGGACTTCGAACTTTTCAAGAATCAGAGAAAGGCCGATCTTTCGGTCGCTGTGTTCGTGAAGAACGACGAGAGGCTCGAGGCCTCAAGGATCTTGACAGACCACGGCTTCCAGGAGATCAAGCTTCCAAAACTGGAGGGAGATCCAGCGAAGATTATGTCGAAGCTCGCCACCGATATGGTGGATCTTGAGAAGGACCTGCGAAGAGTCGAAGCCGACATCGAGTCGATTAGAAAACAGTTCGCGGATTTCATCATTGCATCCGAGGAACACTTGTCAATCGAGGTCCTGAAGGCTGAGACCCCACTCAAGATCGCCGCTTCTGCAAACTCGTTCGTCATTGATGGCTGGATACCGACGGCTAGGCTCTTCGAGATCCGGTCAGCGCTCGAATCGCTTTGCTGCGGACTCTCCTTCGTCGAGACCGTGGAGAAGGACAAGGAGGAGGAGCCCCCCGTCAAGCTGAAGAATCCGAAACCTATCAAACCATTTGAGTTCTTCATAAACCTCGTGTCGACCCCGAAATACGGGGAGATAGACCCAACACTCGTGCTGTTCATCACGTTCCCGTTATTCTTTGGCTTCATGATCGGCGACCTTGGTTTCGGTGCCGGACTCATGGTGCTGGGAGCTGTCATAAGGTTCAAGCTCAAGAATTCGCCGGACCTCCAGAAGCTGGGAGCGATCATTCTGGCGGGAGGGCTGTTAGCCAGCATATTCGGCACCTTCGTTTTCGCAGAGGCCTTCGGGGTCCCGTTCCATGCGCCAGCTGGAAATGCTGGGGAGGCATCATGGGCGAATGTCGTCAACATCCCAATCCACCCGATGATGGAAAAGATGAGCGACGTGCTCGAGCTCCTGGCGCTCTCGTTTGTTGCCGGTTGGCTTCACCTCACGGTGGGGTTCATCTTCGGATTCTTCAACAACTTCCACCACAACGTCAAGCACGCATTGGCAAAGATCGCATGGTTGGTCATTTTGCTTGGTATCTTCACGGAGCTGATGGCTATGGGCGGCAACAGCACGGGAACGAGCAGTTTCATGAACTCCACAGTTCTCGCACCGTTGTTGCCGACCTGGACGGTTCAGCTCGCAGGCATCAAGACAGCGATCTCCGCCCTGGTGCTCATCGCGATCGGAATCCCCTGGCTTCTGGTCACGGAAGGTGGCCAGGCGCTAACGGAAATCATAGGACTTTTCACAAACTTGATTTCATACGCGAGGCTTGCGGCGCTCGCGGTAGGAAAGGGAGCGATGGCGTTTGCCTTCAATTCAATGCTCTTCCCGCTCATCTTCGAGGGCGGAAGTGGAATCGTGGGCGTCATCGTCGCGGCCTTGGGCGTGGTGACGCTTGTGGTCGTCCAGTTGTTCTTCGTGTTCTTCCTTGGGGCCCTGTCCGCAGGGATCCAAGCAATGAGGTTGAACTATGTCGAGTTCTTCCTCAAGTTCTTCGAGGGCGGAGGAACGGACTTCCAGCCCTTGAGCTATGAGAGGAAGTATTCCGTCGCAACGAAATGAGGAGGCAGAAAGAAATGGACCCAGGAACTGGATTTGCACTGATCGGTGCGGGTATCGCAATCGGTGCTGCAGGCATCGGTACGGGAATTGCGCAGTCGCAGATCGGTGCGGCAGCAGTGGGCGCAACGGCTGAAGACCCAAAGATGTTCGGTCGGGGAATCATATTGCTCGTGCTCCCCGAGACGATTGTCATCCTTGGCTTCGTCATTGCGATCCTGCTGTGGCTGAAATCTTGAACAAGAGAAGAAACGGACCGGAAACGGAAGGAAGCCGAATCAGGCAAGGAGCTGAGGAGCTATGGGCATAGACAAGGTGGTCGAAGAAATACTCCACCGTGGCGAAGAGAAGAAGGTGGAGATCATCAGCCTTGGCGAGAAGGAGCGGGATGACCAGATCCGTCAGGTGGATAAGAGGATCGCTGACGAGCGGATCAAGGCCGAAAAACGCGGCGAGGCCATCATCGCGCAGATGGAGCAGCAAGAGCTTTCGAGCGCCGAGCTGGAATCGAAGAAGGCCTTGCTCGTGGCTCAGCGCAAGGTGATGGACGACCTGAAGGAGCAGGTGCTGATCGAACTCAAGAGCTACCCAGCAGACAAGCGCAAGAGACTGTATTCAAAGCTGGTTTCCAAGGCGAAGAAGGAGCTCGGAGAATGCTTCGTCTACACGAACAAGTCCGATAAGGCGCTTCTACAGCTCCCTCCAGGGATAATCCATGCTGGTGCCATAGAATGCGCCGGCGGGCTCGTCTTCGAGAGTAAGGACAAGAGCTTCCGGCTAGACTACCGGTTCGAGAGCATGCTGGACGATGTCTGGAACAAGAACCTGCAGAATATCTACGCGAAGCTGTTCGGGTGATCTGAGAGATGAGAATATTCGGAGGTGGCGGGAACTTCGCATATGCGTGCACTCGCGTCAAGGCCAAGAAGAGATTCTTGCTCTCTCGTGATATCTATTCGCGGATGCTCGTGATGGACGTCCATGAGATCGGGAGGTTCCTCGGTGAGACCCAGTACCGGGAAGAGGTGACCAGATACGCTTCCAAATACTCTGGCGCCAACCTTGTGGAAGTCGCGGTCACCAGAAACCTCGCCGACACGTACTCGAATGTGCTAGGCTTCACCACCGGTCACTTGAGGGACATGGTCGGGAATTATCTCAAGCGCTGGGACATGTTCAATGTAAAGACAATCATCAGAGGAAAGACGACCGATGTCAGAGACGAGGAGATACTTGACACGCTAGTGCCTGCAGGAGCCTTCTCGGAATCCTATCTGAGATCATTGGTCGCCATGGGTTCTGTCCAGGAGACGATGGACGCGCTCCTCCTGGAGCCATCGCTCGGAATAACCCCTGATCTCGTGCGCGAGGTGGTGGACTCCAAGCGGATAGCTAGGCTCGAAGATCACCTCGACAAGAACCTCTACTACGATCTTCTCAAAGTGGTCAGGGGGATGAACAGGGCCGATCATCTCTTCCGGGAATTTGTGAGGCGGGAGATCGATGTCGCAAACCTGAAGGTCCTGCTCAAGCTGAAGGCTGGAAGAATCCCAGAGGACAGGATCGCCAGGTATCTCATACCCGGCGGCAGGGAATACAGCATCGACAAGCTTAGGTCCATGGCCCAGGCCGAGGGTTTGCAGGCTGTCATCGATGAGATGGAGCGGTCCTCGATGTACGAGGACATCAAGCCGGCCCTTGACCGATTCAAAGACGACCAGAAGCTCTCCGGGATTACTATCGCACTCGACAATGCGCTGACGTACACGAGCGAGAAGTTCGCCCACCTCTACCCGCTCTCTGTTCTGCCAGTCGTCAATTACATGATCCGCAAGAAGGTGGAAGTGGACAACATAAGGATAATCGCGAGAGGGAAGCAAAGTAACCTCTCCACGAAAGTAATCGAAGGACTGTTGGTGATGTGATTTGGAGATCGCAGTCGTGGGTTCCGAGGAGTTCGTGACCGGGTTTCGCCTCGCTGGAATTCGAAAGGTCTATGCGGTCACGCCAGAGAAGCTCCTTGACACCTTGGTCAGCGTCCTCGACGAGGAGAGCGTTGGCATTCTCGCGGTCCACACCAAGGACCTCGAGAGGCTGCCCGCGCAGCTGCGGGCAAAGATGATGGCAAGCGTCGACCCCGTCGTCATCCCTGTGGGTGAGGAAGAGGGCGACCTGAGGGACAAGGTTCGAAGGGCGATGGGGATCGACCTTTACAAATCGGTTTAGCGGGAGTGCGCTGAGTATGACAAAGCAGGAAGAAGGAAGAGTCAGCAGGATAGCAGGGCCAGTGGTCACCGCTGAGGGTATCGCGCCTCGGATGTATGACGTGGTACTCGTCGGAGACCTCAAGTTGATGGGCGAAGTCATCAAGCTCGTCGGCAGGAAGACGGTCATCCAAGTGTACGAGGACACATCGGGCATGCGACCTGGGGAACCGGTCGTCGACACGGGAGCGCCCCTTCAGGTGGAGCTGGGGCCAGGCCTGCTCTCAAGCGTATATGACGGCGTGCAGAGGCCACTGCCTGTCCTCAGGGACAAGCAAGGGGACTTCGTTTCAAGAGGAGTAACCGCCTCGGGACTCGATCGGAAGAAGAAGTGGAAGTTCACGCCCACCGTCAAGAAGGGTGCGGACCTTGAGGGCGGGATGGCCTTGGGCGATGTGCCAGAAGGGAACATAGTTCACAAGGTTTTGCTGCCTCCGGGCGTCAAAGGCAAGCTCAAGAGCATTTCCGAGGGCGAATTCACAGTGGAGGATGCGATCGGTGAGCTCGAGTCTGGATACAAGGTTGCGATGCTACAGAGATGGCCTGTGAGGCACCCTCGACCATACGCCGACAAACTCCTCCCGGACATCCCTCTAGTGACGGGCCAACGTGTTCTCGACATGCTGTTTCCGCTCGCGAAAGGTGGGACGGCGGCAATCCCCGGGGGATTCGGCACTGGCAAGACTGTTACCTCCCAGCAGCTGTCCAAGTGGAGCGACGCGCAGATCGTCGTCTATGTCGGTTGCGGGGAACGTGGCAACGAGATGACAGAGGTCCTCACGACCTTCCCTGAACTGGAAGACCCCAAGACCGGCAAGCCATTGATGGGCCGGACTGTGCTCGTGGCGAACACATCCAACATGCCGGTTGCGGCCAGAGAGGCGTCCGTCTACACCGGTATCACGATTGCAGAGTACTACAGGGACATGGGCTACGACGTGTCGCTCATGGCCGACTCCACATCAAGATGGGCTGAAGCCATGAGGGAGATATCGTCGAGGCTCGAGGAGATGCCGGGCGAAGAAGGCTACCCCGCCTATCTCGCCTCAAGACTTTCGGAGTTCTACGAAAGATGCGGCCGCGTGAAGACCCTGGGCGGCCACACTGGCTCGATTTCAGTCATCGGCGCTGTGTCCCCGTCAGGCGGAGACTTCAGCGAGCCGGTAACTCAGAATACCCTCAGGATCGTCAAGGTGTTTTGGGCTCTGGACTCGAAGCTCAGGGAGAGGCGGCACTTCCCGGCTATCAACTGGCTCACCTCGTACAGCCTCTACAGCCCAATGCTTGAGGACTGGTACAGGAAGAATGTCGCGGAGGACTGGAACAAGATCAGGCTGTGGGCGATGGAGATCTTGCAGAAGGAGTCGGAGCTGCAGGACATCGTGCAGCTCGTCGGGTCGGATGCTCTTCCGGAGGAGCAGAGGCTGATTCTTGAGGTTGCAAGGATGATCAGGGAGTTCTTCCTGCAGCAGAGCGCATATCACCCGGTGGATACCTACAGCCCTCTCAAGAGACAGTATGAATACATGAATGCCATCAGGAGCTTTTCCGAGCATGCCAAGAAGGCTCTGACGCTCGAGATACCCCTCGAGAGAATCGTCGCGCTTCCCTGCAGGAGCGATCTTGGCAAACTGAAGTTCGAGGAGTCAATTGACAGGGATCTCAAGGCCTCGGTCGCTTCGATGGACAAGCAGTTCGCGGACCTGGGGGTGTGACAAATGGCAAAGGAATACCACACAATCAGCCAGATCGCAGGCCCCCTCGTATTCGTGGAGAAGACCGAGCCAGTGGGATACGGCGAGCTAGTCCAGATCGCCCTCCCGGACGGATCGATCAAAAGAGGGCAGGTTCTCGACTCTTCCGATGAGGTCGTAGTAATCCAGGTCTTTGAGGGCACAGGCGGCATAGACAAAGCCTCGGGCGTGAAGTTCTTGGGGGAGACCGTCAAGATGCCAGTGTCGAGGGACATGCTCGGAAGGATCCTGTCCGGATCCGGAGATCCGCTTGACAAAGGTCCACCGATAATTCCCGAGAAGCGGCTCGAAATCATCGGCGCCGCCATCAACCCCTGGGCTAGAGACAACCCTAGGGAGTTCATCCAGACTGGCATCTCGTCCATCGATGGCATGAACACGCTCGTCAGAGGGCAGAAGCTGCCGATATTCTCCGGCTCGGGACTGCCACACAACGACATCGCGCTGCAGATTGCCAGGCAGTCAAAGGTGGTCGGCAAGAAGGAGGAGTTCGCCGTCGTGTTCGCGGCCATGGGCATCACCAGCGAGGAGGCCCAGTACTTCATGAACGACTTCGAGAGGACGGGCGCCCTCAAGCGTGCGGTCGTGTTCTTGAACCTCGCGGACGACCCCGCCATCGAACGGTTGTTGACCCCGAAGCTCGCTTTGACAACGGCTGAGTATCTCGCCTTCGACCTGAACATGCACGTGCTGGTCATCCTCACCGACATCACGAATTATTGCGAGGCGCTCCGACAGATAGGCGCGGCAAGGGAGGAGGTGCCTGCGAGGAGAGGCTATCCAGGGTACATGTACACCGACCTTGCGAACCTTTACGAACGAGCAGGCAGGATCAAGGACAAGACGGGTTCGATCACCCAGTTCCCGATCCTCTCCATGCCGGGAGATGACATCACGCACCCGATACCAGACTTGACCGGGTACATCACCGAGGGACAGATCGTTGCATCACGGGACCTGCACAGAAAGGGCATATTCCCGCCGATAGCCGTCGAGAGATCTCTATCGAGGTTGATGGGCCAGGGCATAGGGGCAGGACACACAAGAGACGATCATAGGGCGGTCTCCGACCAACTATACGCCGCTTACGCCGAGGGCCGTGACCTGAGGGGACTTGTCGCAATCGTGGGGAAGGAGGCGCTTTCGGAAAGGGACAGGAAGTTCTTGGACTTCGCGGACGCCTTCGAGGACAGATTCATCAGGCAGGGTAAGGACGAGGACCGCTCGATCGAGCAGACGCTGGATTTGGGCTGGGACCTCATATCAGCGCTGCCAATCGACTCGCTAACGAAGATCGACCGCAAGCTGATTGAGAAGTACCATCCGCAGACGAAGAAGAAGTGATACTCAGATGCCAGTTCGCGAGATCCAACCAACCAGGTCAGAACTGCTCGAGGTCACGAAGAAGATCAAGCTGACCAAGAACGGCCACAAGATCCTGAAGCTCAAGAGGGACGGGCTCATACTCGAGTTCTTCAAGATCCTTAATCAGGCCAAGGACCTGAGGGTCGAGATAGCGAAGCGCTACAAGGAGGCCCAGGAGAGGATAGCGATCGCGAACGCTGTTGATGGCGCAATCGCCGTGCGCTCGGCGGCGTACGCTCTCTCCAGCCACCCAGAGATCAGTCTCCGCAGCAGGAACCTGATGGGGGTTGTCGTCCCAAACATCCAGTCCAGTAGGATCGTCGCGCCTCTGGATGAGCGTGGTTACGGGATCATCGGCACGTCACCCAGGATAGACGAGGCGACGGACGCATACGAGAAGCTGGTCGAGACCGTTGTCAAGGCCGCGGAGCTGGAGACGACGATAAAGAAGCTCCTTGATGAGATCGAGCGCACAAAACGGCGGGTCAACGCTCTCGAGTTCAGGGTGCTTCCAGATCTCGAGGAGATCGAGAGGTTCATTCGGTTCAGGCTTGAGGAGATGGAGCGGGACAACATATTCAGGCTGAAACGGATCAAGAAGAAGACACAGAAGGCATCCGGAGCGTGACCAGACGACCTGGGACGAACTGTTGCAGGATAGAGTATTCATGACAAAGATCATCCGGCTTGGGTTCATATCCAGCCTTGTGATCATGGGGTTCGGTCTGTTGATAATAATGAAGGACCTGATCGGCTGAGTCCCGGAGGCTCATCAGTCAACGAGGCCCTTCTTCTTCAGGTATTTGCCTCTGAGCGAGAGCGCTTGGAGGGAAGTGATGGCCCTCTCGGGCACCGACATGACGGGTATCCCTCTCGAATCGAGGAACTGCTCCGATTCAGGGTCATCTATTCCGGCGAAGCATGCGACAGTCGGCTTTCCGCTCAGCTTCGCGGTGATGGAGATCCATTTCGCGATTTCGTAGAGGTTCGTGGCGGCCTGCCTCGCGGCTATGACCATGATGCCCTTTACCTCAGGAGCCTGGCCCACGACCTTCAGGACGTCGGCGTACCTCGTCGTGTCCGCATCTCCGATTATGTCGACCGGGTTGCCCCGGCTCCAGGTCGGAGGGACTGCCTTTCCGATCTGCTCCAGGGTCTCATCGGAGAGTTCTGACAGGACCAATCCCACGTCTTCTGCCGCGTCCGTCGCGATCACTCCCATCCCGCCTGCGTTAGTGACGATCGCCACGCCATCTCCCGTCAGAGGCGGCTGGTTCGCGAGCGCTTGTGCTGCATCGAACAGTTCGAACATCGTCTTCGCTCGGTAGACACCCGTCTGCCTGAAGACCGCGTCGTAGGCGGAGTCCGACCCGGCGAGCGCCCCTGTGTGGGAGCTCGCGGCCTTCGCACCCTTGACCGACCTCCCTGCCTTGAGTATCACGACCGGCTTCTTCCTGGATGCCCTCTCGAGTGCCTGGAACAGTTCAGGGCCCTTTCTCGTTGATTCCATGTAAGCCGCGATGCAACTGGTCCTCTCGTCGTGGGCGAAGTACCTGACCAGGTCAGCATCATCGATGTCCGCCTTGTTTCCAGAGCTGACGAAGGCCGAGAACCCCAGTGTCTCCCCTAACGAGTACTCGATGGCGGCTGTGCAGAACGCGCCGCTCTGAGAGAAGAACGCGATGGACCCTTTGAGCGGGGAGGCTCTTGCGAACGAGGCGTTGAGCCTTGCGTGTGGGGAGATCACACCCAGGGAGTTCGGGCCCACGATCCTCAGCTCGTGCTTGTGGGCTATCTCGAGGACCAGCCTCTCCCTTTCCTTGCCCTCCGCGTCCCCTTCGGAGAAACCTGCGGATATGATGGTGACGGCCTTGGTGCCCTTCTGACCCACCTGCTCGAGGACCTCGGGAACAAACTTTGCCGGCACCACGATCACGGCCATGTCCACAGTCCCTGGGCAGTCCAAGATCGACCGGTAGCAGGGCATCCCGAGTATCTCCTGGTAGTTGGGGTTGACGAAGAAGATCTTGCCCTTGTAGCCGTCGCTGAAAAGATTCTCGATGAGGATGTTGCCTATCTTCCCAGCGGTCGGGGTCGCGCCAACAACTGCAACTGACTTCGGCCTGAAGAAGGCGTCTAGGTCTCGCACGACGGGCAATCCCAGTCGGCGTTTATCAAGTCTTTCCTTTCCCTCAGCTGGAGAAATCCTCGACCCAGACCTCGCCGGTCCCCAGATTGACCATCGGGACCTTGGCAGGATCGGGTATCTGGTTGTGCATCCTCTGGAAGGAGGTCTGGGATTGCCATGCGGACGCGTTGATCAGCTTTATGCCTCGATACTCGGCTACCGCGCACGCGTGCACGTGACCGGTCACGAAGATGTTCGGCACCTGGTCAATGACGAGATAGTCCTTCTGCTCGGGCGCGATCGCTGTCCGCTCGCCGTAGATGGGCGCCATGTGCCGACGCCTCAGCATCTCCCTCATGATCTCGGCGGGGTCGTTGTAGGAAAGGGCGTGGATGCCACTGATGAAGTCGTCCATGCTCCTTCCGTGGTAGGCGAGTATGGTCCTGCCCTCGATCTCCATGTAGCAAGGATTTCCCACGAACCTGGTCCTGGCGTCGAACATCTTGGTTATCGACTCAGGAAGTGCGGGCTGCGGCTCCGCGAGCCGCACGGCATCATGGTTCCCGGGCATCATCACGATCTTGATCCTTTCAGGTATCCCTTTCATGAGGCGCGCGAGCTCCGTGTATTGCGCGTATACGTCCTCTATGACCAGTTCGTCCTCCTGGTCCGGATATATGCCGATGCCATCGACCAAGTCTCCAGGTACGACGATGTATCTCACATCCTTGGCGACGGGGTCCTTGTTGAGCCAGCTGATGAACCTGTCCCATTCCTTCCCAAGGAACTCCGCGCTGCCCACATGGATGTCGGAAACGAACGCCACGATCGAATCGGAGCCGTTGGGCGTCATCCCGCTGTTCATCGGGACCTCGGGCCGGACGATCTCCTTCGCGACCACTATCTCCCCGTCCTTGCTGAAGGACCCGACGACGCCAACGACCTCGTCCTTGACGAAAGTGTCGATGCTCTTCGACCCCTTCATCAGAAGGACCTGTATCTTGTCCTCCTCATCCTCAAGGTCGAGCATGGTATGACCGTTCTTGGTCGTCCGAACGTCGTTTACTATGCCGATGAACTTGATGTCCCTCCTCACCTTCTTCGCCTTGGCTATCGTGGCCAGCCCGGACAGTTCCCGCCGCCTGACCAGGATCTTCTTCAATGCGGAGAACCTGTCATTGAACAGCTTCGCGAAGTCGATCACATTGCCGACGCAGGTCGATTCCCCGGTTATGTCCTTCAGTATCTTGATGTCCTCGCCCTTCTCGGCCCCGCGGCTGGACGCTAGTTCTAGCGAGGGCACTTCCCCCTCTTTGATCACGGGTTTCGTTTGGGCGAGCGGACGCATCTTAGGCTCGCAAGTCAGATAATTGTCGACATCGGATTTCGTGAGGACGAGTGGTCGATTCTCATCCCGAAGAATGACATCCACGCACTTCATCGCCTCGGATGACTGTGAAATGGCATCCACCGCCTCAGGATCAGCCAGGATGCCGTTCTCGGCGAAAGCTTTCAGAATACTCTTCTTCATGTGCTTCCAATCCTAGCGCGGGCGTCTTTAAATATCTTTTCTAATATCGTACATGGCTATGGTCGAGGTGACGATTAGAGCAAGATGTTATCCCACGGAGGACAGGGAGAAGGTCGCTCGTGCGATCAAGAATGTCTTCCCCGATGCCGATATCCAAGGCGAGGATCCTATGGTCGCTCGTTCAAGCTCCCTCGAAACCTTCTGTGATCTCCTCAAGCGGCAGAGGATACGGGACGCCGCGCGAGCAGTCCTGAGACGCGGGCTGAAGCGAGGTGCCGCCTCCTTCGTGTTGAACAAACAGGTCGCGTCCGTCGGCAAGATATCGTTCTCAGAGGGGTCCCACGCCCTCGGGGACATCGAAGTGCTCGTATCGACTGAGGACATCCAGGTGCTCATTGAATCCTTGGTCCCAGAAGCGAGACGGGAGGATCGAACATGATAGGAATATCGTCACCGACTTTCTGCCAGGTGCCGTTCTTGAACACGCTGGAGAGGATATCGGAGCATTTCCAGCTCTGGGAGATCATCTCGGAGGGTGAAGACAGGCTCGAGCTGATCAGGGACGGCATCGGATACGGCAGGGAATCGCTCGACATGAGCTTCCAGGTACACGTCCCGATCAGCGATGTCAATATCGGGAGCGTCTACGAACCCATGAGGCTCGCAGCTCTGAACGAAGTCAAACAGACGATCATGATTTGCCATCAGTTGGAGATACCTCTCGCCACGGTCCATCCTGGCTTCATCCAAGGCATAGCGTTCCTGAACAAGGCGAAGGCGCTCGAGAAGACCAAGGATTCCGTGAAGGAGCTCGCGGCCTTCGCACGCGACAACTCGGTCGTAATCGCTATCGAGAACATGCCCGCGAACATCAATGGCACATGCACGACCGCTGCCGAGCTTCTCGAGGTGGTCGATAGCGCAGGCTTGGGAATATGCTTTGACATGGGGCATGCCAACACGTCTGGACAGATAGATGAATTCCTGAAGCTCGCCGGACTGTTCAAGAACGTCCACCTGCACAACAACGAGGGCACCTGGGACCAGCATAACGAAGTCGATGACGGCACGGCTGACATCAAGAAAGTGATCAGTATCCTGCGGAAGTCATACGACGGCAATCTGGTGATCGAGTCCACTGACTTGGAGCCGGGAGTGAAGAGCAAGTCGAAGCTCGAGAGAATTCTAGGCGACTTTCCCACACCGTAGACATTGGAACTTGCCCTCGCTCCAACGGGCTTGGGTGTATCCGCATGCTGGGCATACATACCCGCCGCTGTATCCGTGACCAACGGTCGGACCAGGCGTAACCACGCCCATATTGGACTGGTACGTGGGCTGGACTTGCTGATGCGGAGCATACGAGTACGGCTGTGGATAGGGCATGTGCAGTCGGGGGTCGACGCCTGGTATTCCTACCCCCGCCGGCTTGTCCTCGAAGAATGTCTTGTGGGAGAAGAACTCGACCACCCGGATGACGTAGTAGGCAAAGAGCACGCTTCCCAGGAGCGCCCAGAAGAGCATGAGAAGAATGGTCAAAAATCCCAACCCTTCCGAGCTGGAACTGAAAACATCGGTGGGCATGGTGAGATAGTCGTTCACAAAGTGCAGGAGGATGGCAGACGGCAGGCCATGCCTTAGGAAGAGGTATCCGAATGCGAATCCTGCCACTGTCGCATCGGGTATCTTCCACGCGGGCCATCCTCCGACCCAGTGCGCGACCCCGAAGACAACCGACGTCGCGACGACAAGGGCAGTTTCCACAACGCCGAACTTGAATCCGCCGCCCAGGATGTAGCTGTGGGGCTTCCTCCGGGACTTCTTGAGGATGATGTCCAGGATGAGGAGTGGGATGCCTATCAGCAGGACCCGGACCGCGATCTCTTCCCATACTGCCGCATTTGCGAGGAGGAAGAGCGATTCCGCGAGGGTCCCTGTCGAAGGGGTTGTTCCCGTGTCTCCTTGGAGCAGGATCACCAAAAGGACTGTCGCGAATGTGAAGAATATGGTTGCACAGAGGAGCGCAAATGTATCGAACAGGGGACTGTGTTCCCTCGATTTCGCCTTTCCTCGCATCTCCTTGATGAACACTCTCGCGCTTGTCGCGAAGACCCACGCGACGCTCGCGACTATGGCGAATACGAGGAACATGTAGTAGGCGAAGAGAGGCGCCCCTGACAGCGTCGCTATGGTCACGAAGAATGGAAGGACGATGAAGATGCCGTACTGGTCCAAGTGACC
>CALMQK010000117.1 GCA_937872085.1 uncultured euryarchaeote | reverse complement strand
GATTTCCTTCTGAAGTTTGACCCGCGAAGATCATCCCGTGCTTACAGACAGGGCATTCTTCCATCAGGGGGCCCCCGGTTTCTCAGCCCATTCAAGGAATGTCTCGAGCTCTTCCTCAACGGCTTCGTAGATTGCGCGGGACAAGTAGGGGCCGTTGGCCTTGTCTAGAGCTTTGCGACCTTCTTCGAGTTGATGAATACGCGCTTGAAGTGCTGCTATCATTTCGAGCCTGGATTTCAACGATTACTCCCCCCTTTTCAGCTCGAAAGTCCTACAGTGGCATTCGATATTCAGGCAGGTTCCGATCCTTCTCGGCCCGAGGACATCATCTGGAACTTTGTAATGCTCGTTCTTTGCATGGCCGCATCTGCATAGCTCATCTGTCATCATTCGCTATCAACTCTCCTGTTTTTTCCAGGGATGTAAAGAATATGATCTCTACATCGGATTTCGTCAAGAGGAATCATCGTTTCGGGGCGTGTGATAACCCATCCTGTGTTCTTTTCTTTCTGACACACCCTTACCTTGATACACGTGGTACAGTCGTCCCTCCAACTATCAGGGTCGTCCGCCTTGACATTGATATGTTGTCTTCTTCGGCGGTACGATTCAGCCCAACTTTGCTCTACCGATATTCAAATCCCCCCTTCTCCTCTGGCGGGGCCTGGTAGCTCTGTTCAGGCGATAGCTGCCTGATGACCTTCTGAAGAGTCTCGGCGATCTTGGACTGGACCTCGCTCTGCCTCTGGAGGGTTTCGAGAATGGCATCTTGATTGTCGAGGATCCGTACATTGAAGTCGGCCTGGTCGATAAGTCCCTCAAGCCCTTTCTTGAGATTCTGGTCGCCCTCTGCCGTCCTGATGTCGAGCTGGTTCATGTAGTGCGAACCAGACCATTGGGCCGGTCGACCACCAAGGAAGAGCCTCTTGCCCCTGAGCTCGACGGGAAGGGTGAAATCCCCCCTCAGAGCACCATTGGACTCCTGAGTGTGGAGATAGTCGTAGAAGTCGACCCCGATCATCCGCTTGGACTCCTCCCTCCAGTACGGCCTGATGAAGAATTGGCCCAGGAGCGACTTCCCGTTGACCGACAGCGTGAACGCCTTGGTCTTGAGGGTGTATTGGCCGTTGTTGGCCGTCGCCTGTCCTTCGACCCGCGAGAACCATTCCTGCGTCATCTGAATGTCGAAATGGGGTCGATGCTTGTCGTAGTCGGTGAATCCTGTACTTGGAGGGGTGGGGGTTAGGGGGGTCCAAGGCTTGTCTGGGTCGCCCGCGATGTAAGC
>CALMQK010000116.1 GCA_937872085.1 uncultured euryarchaeote | reverse complement strand
CCCGCCCTCGCCTTCTTCGCGATGTGAGGCGCGCGGATCTCCAGTTTGATGACATCAGGCGTGAGCTTCTCTGCTTTCACTATCTCGTACATTTTGACACCCTTCCCGCCCTCGGCCAGAAAGGCTGGCGGAGGGATTTGGAACGAGGCCGTGACGCTTGCGGTCGCTGCATTTCCCAGACTCTATTTAAGCTTGCCGTGAGCAACGATTGAGAAGGGTACGATTGGCGGACCAGGGCCACGAAAACGGACCGTTTCCGTTATTCGTGTGAAGATTCCATTCACGCATTGAAAATGTTTCTAGAACGATAAGGAAGTGATCACGAGCCCGTGTCCGGAAGCTGTTGCTGCGCCCCCGCAAGGGTCACAGTGGGCGCTGCCTCGATCTTCCGATAGATCTCCTCGGGAGGCTTGGTCACTCCATCTACTTTCAAAAGGAAGTCCTCGACCGGGATCCCGAACAATCGTTCGTTCTCCTTCAGGTGTGGGTAGATGAGCTTCCAGTCCGCCTCGGTCAGCCTCGATATCCTTCCACCGTTGAGCTGGTCCTCGCCAACCTGCTTCTTCGGGTCGCGGATGTAGATGGCACCTCCGGATGCCAGAGAGAACAGGTTACCGCCCGGATAGGGAGCCGGCAATATCATCGGTCTGCCCTCGGGGTCGAAGGCCATCCCATTCAGCACGACGAAGCCTCCTCCGAACAGCGGGTTCCCGGCCATGAATGACTCGGCCAAGTAGTCCAAGCAAGTTCCGTTGATCACAACCCTGGGCCTTCCGACCGCATTGATGAGAGGACGTCCTGCGGCGTTACCCAGAACATACACATCTCCTCCTTTCGCACCATAGAGGAAGGTCTGCCCCACGTCCCCGTATACAACGAGCCTGCCGTTGCTCAGGATCTGCCCGAGCTGGTCCTGTCCGTTTGCGTGGACCGCCATCTCCGCGCCGTCAAGGCCCGAGCCTAGATAGTCTCCGGGACTTCCGTAAACGTCTATCCTGAGCCCCTTGGATCTCGGCCCGAGGCCGGCTCCGATGAACCTCTGTCCGTGCGTGTCTATCAGGACGACCCGGTTCCAACCCATATCCCTCGCTGATTTTATCAGGAAGGACACTCCCGCCTCCCCCTCCATTGGGAATCCACGGCAGTCGATCACGAGTTTGGCATAGGGAGAATGGGCAGGATGCATCTTGTTCTTGTTATCCTGGTCCACAAGCGAGTACAATGAAGGCTCGTTCCTCTCCAGCCTCTGTGCGGACCTGAGTATCTTCGCGATGGCCTCGTTGGCCTTCTGCATCAGCCTGCTCCGTCTGAACTTGCCCGAAGCATATCTCGAATCGATCACCTTGGTGAAGAATTCCACGGCCTCGTCCATGGCGGTATCGCTCTTCGTGGATTGCTGGGCGATGTACGAGAACAAGTTGTTGAGCTCCGCCCCTGACAGGTCCTTGAGCTTGTCTAGCAGGAGCTCGAAGGCCGCCCCTGGGTCCTTCCTCGCGACCACGTCCTTGCCGAACGCGTTCGCTTTGGGCTTTGCCGGAAGGATCTCTGAGAGCGCGATGTCCTCCTTCGAGTCCCAATCATCCGAGGGGGCGGTGACTGGAATGCCGAACTTGTTGGTGCATATCAGTCTGAACCCGTTCTTCTGCTGCTCTTCGGGGTGGAGGCTGAAGATGAAAGCTCCGCCATCCGTGTAACTTCCGCCCCTCGCGTTCCAGTACGAATCGGCATAGACTGGCACCGACGGGAACTCGGACGAGATGCTGCTGAGGGCCGCATCGATCGCCTGCTTCTCGGATGCGATCAGGCCAAGCTGGACCTCACCATCAACGAGGGCGAAGACCTGAGGTCTGAGCATCGATGTGTCGGTTATGCCCATGAGCTGGAACTTGTTGTCATAATAGCAGTTGCGCCCGATAATGAAGAACCATGGCCCGTCCGGAGAGCCGTGGATATGAGTCTCCTGGATCGCACGATAGACCTTGCGCTTGTCCTCTGGCAGAAGAGTGAAATCCCTTTCCGTCGTCGGGGCCAGGGCCTCGATGATGTACTCGAGCGGATAGCCGTAGGTCCTGTTCAGCAAGTCGAACAACAGCACGGAGACCTCCGTGTCCGTGAGGAAGAGCGGGACGATGTTCCTCTGAGCAAGGTACTCCGAGACCGAATGATAGTTCGCGAAGTCGCCGTTGTGGACGAGCGCCTCGTCCAAGCCGACGAACGGATGGGCTCCTCCTGGGTGCCACACGCGGCCCTTGGTCGGGTACCTCTGGTGTCCGATCCACACGTGCGCGGTCACGTCCTCGAGCTTGTAGAACTTGATGACCTCCTCCGCGTAGCCCACGATCTTCATCACGATCATGTTCCTGCCGTGGGACATGACGAACGCGGACATGTCTGAGGTCGCGTAGTACTTCTTGTTGACCTTGAAGCTGGTCTGATAGACGAACTCGTCCTCGGCCCTGCGGGGATCCATCTTCTCCAGCCCGCTCTCACTGATGAACTCGTCCAACGGACCATTCTTCACCCTGCAGAAGTAGCGCCAGACTTCTGGGGGATCGACCTCAAGCGACTTCAGGAACGCCTTATCGTCGGAGGTCTCGACCTTGTATTTCTTCTCGACCTTGTACATCGGCTTGATGAACTCGTCCTCGAGGGCATCACGGACCTTCGGCTTCAGATACGCCACCTGGATGAGGTAGTCCTCTCGGAGGATCCTATCGGTGACGCCCATCTGGTCGGCATCGAGTCCGACCGCCGCGATGCCTCCTCCTTTCCCGTTGCCCCTGTTGTGCATCTGGATCAGCGGCCGCAGTATGTGCCTGCCCGAAAGCGCCACTGAGCTCGCGATGCCCACCACGCCGCAGCCCCCCTCGGCCTCCTGCACGTGCGCAGTCTCGTCTCTCGAATGCGAGGTCATCCATTTCCTGGACTCGATGAGGGAGATGGCGTCGTGCCTCACTTCCCCACCTCCTTCGCCGGCTTGTCTGCGCGTCTCAGCAGATCCATGCGGCCTCTCAGCTGTGAGATGTCGTCCATCTCGAACCGCGCCAAGAGTTCGCACCACTGCAGCCGCCACGCGCCGTAGAGGTTGCTTATCCTCTTCGCGCCCCAATCGGAATCGATCAACTTGTCAAGCATCGGATCGGTGGTCGCGATGCCTCTCGGGCATCCGCGCCCGCTCTCGCAGTTCCCGCACCGGACGCACCCAAGCGCGACCAGGTCGGCCGTCCCTATGACGGCGCCGTCCGCGCCCAGGGCTATCGTCTTCGCGACATCCATCGCCGTCCTGAGTCCGCCGCTCGCGATGAGCGTGACCTCGTCCCTGATGCCCTCGTTGACCAGGAACTTGTGGACCTTGGGTATCGCATACTCGATGGGCATCGCGATGTTCTTCTTCGCGATCTCGGGCGCGGCACCCGTCCCTCCGTAGCCACCGTCCAGGTGGACGATGTGTGCCCCCGCATAGTAGCTTCCGACCGAGACCATCTCGACGTCGTTGGGGGTCGATACCTTCACAGAAAGGATGGCGCCTGGGTTGATCGAGTAGGCCCAGTCCAGGTGCTTCTTGTGGTCCTCGACCGAGTACACGCTGTGGAAGGGGAACGGCGAGAACAGGCTCGTATACGGGACGGCCTCCCGCATGCGAGCCACTTCGGGCGTGTTCTTGTCGTGGAGCAGATGTCCGCCCAGCCCAGGCTTGGCACCTTGAGCGTACTTGAACTCGACTATCCTCGCCCGCTGGATCGTCTCCTCGCGCACGCCGAAAAGGCCAGTCGCGATCTGCGTTATGACATGATCCTTGTACGGCACCAGTAGCTCAGGGTATCCGCCCTCACCCGTGCATGTGAACGTGTTCCAGCTCTTGGCGGCCTTCGCCCTCGAGAGCATCGTGTGCACGCTGACCGAGCCGAACGACATCCCCCCGCCGTAGATCGGTATCGGGATGCGGACCTTCGTTCCGGTCTTGCGTCTGTTGAGATCGAGTGATGTGCATATCTCGCTGGGAGAGAACTCCACTTCCGTCTCAGGGACCTTGAAGAATAGCTTGTCGAACCCGCCCCCCGATGCTCCGGTGTTGCCCGGATGGTCCAGGGGCAACGGACGACCGGTCTCCGCCTGAGCCCAAGTGGCCAGGATCATGTCGGATGTCCAGCGTGGGTCGCCCATGCTCAGATAGGTATCGCTGGTCTTGACGGACAACGAGCGTGTGGGGCAGTTCGCCACGCAGAAGAAGTAATTGACCGAGCAGGCCGGGCCTATGCAGCTCCTGTCGTCAGGGGACAGTATCTTCCCGTGGCCTTCGATGCGCTTGTGAACTCCATACGGACACAAGCTGGCACATAGCCCGCAGGAGATGCACGCATCAGCCCTCACGACTGTGAACCTGTTGATGAACCGGAGCTGGTCGGACGGGACCAGTGCTTGTTCCGGCAGGTCCGCTGGACACGCCCTCTTCGGCTCAGCCGTCCAGCTCACCTCCCTTCAACTCGCCGAAGGCTTCCATCTCCACGTCCTCGTAGAAGATCGCTCTTCCGAGCTCACCTCTGAGCCTCCGGACCTCCCTGAGGCCCATCGCACCGAGCACTTCCAGCAACTGGTCCCTCCACGCACCGACCATGTTGAGAACGCGCCCCTCGACCCACTCGACCGGAGCTTCGTGAAGGTTGATCGGACACGACTCCTTCGAGCACGAGGGGCAGTCCCTGCACTCCAGCGCGATCAGGAGGGCCTTCTCCAGAGCGACGGCATCCGCCCCGCATAATATGCTCTTCGGGACGTGCTCCGCCGCCGCTATGCCTCCCCCTGTGATGATCGTGATCTGGTCCCTGATCTTTCGCGACACGAGCGACTTGTGGGCTGCCCTCAGGGAATCCTTGGAATGTCTCTTGTCCTCCATGTGCTCCGAGCCTTGCTCGTCGAAGACCAGGTGAGCGACGTCGACCTTGGCGTCCACGAGGTCGGGCAACAGCCTGTCGACCTCACCACCCGCATTCATCCTTAGCGCGAGGACTGTCCCAGGGAACCGCTCCTTGAACTTCCGGACATCTTCCCTCCATCGTGGAGTGAGCTGGATCTCCGCGATCCTCACCCCTCTCGGAAGCTCAAGCGTGCCCACGTCCGTCGATTCTGGATAGACGGGGACGAGGCGTGTGCGTTCGTCGTCCGGGAGATCGTGCGGCACGAGGGCAGGCGACGCCATGAGGAGAGTATTGAGATGCTTCGCCGCGTGCAGGTAGCCGCTCATCATGTTGCCGTGGAGTATGCGCAGTCTCGAGATGTCCATCACGAACGGGATCGGAAGTTCGAGCAGGGCGTGCGCATCGTCCGATGCGACTCGACCATCCTTGTCGAACTCGAGGAAGGCCGGCTTGCTTCCGAGGTCCACGCTGGTGGAGATGAATTCCCTTCCGTGGATCCCGTCCCTCGTCGGCCTCACGATTTCCGACATGTCCGTCCACATGCCATCGAATCCGGGGCCTGCGAACATGCCTCTGTAGCCCGCTCCGAAGACCGGGATCTTGCCGGTCTCGGACTCCCCCCAGATCGTCGATATCATCAGAGGGGTCCAGATGCCCTTGCCCAACAGCCTGTACTCCGGACCGGGGGACATCGTGAGCGCTCTCTGCGGGCATTCCGATACGCATCTGAAACAATTCTTGCAGAGTTGGTTCTGCGGGTCGGCCATCTTCCTGGGGTCCTCCTCGCTCCTCTTGTGGGCCCCGTAGATGCAGGCCTTCTCGCACTTCCCGCAGTTGACGCAGTTGTCAGCTCGGACTATGACGAACTTCGGGACCGGCTTGGCCCGGCCCTCGACCATCTTGATCGGGATGTGGTAACGCTCAAACATCCGTACCACCACCCATGCCGTGCCTAGGTGCACCGATGACCAAACCCCGCTCGATGAGCTTGTCGTACTCCGGGGAAGCCTCAGCGTACTTGATGAACCTCTCGATCTCCTGCTGGTCTTTGCCGTGCAGGCGCTCGAGCTCCTTCTCGAGGACATCGTATGCTGCGACGAGTTCGAGTTTTGACTGGCAGACCTGCTCGCACGCCTTGCAGCGCATGCACAGGAAGGTCCTATCGGAGTGCTCCTTCGATAGTCGCTCTCCTCGGGCCAAGGCAGTGGCGGTCATCAGCTTGCCTCTGGCAGTGACCCTCTCGTCGCGCACTATCAGATAGGCTGGGCACACGCTCACACACGCTCCGCACATGGCACACTCATTCGCTATCCTTTCGAGGTCCGTCGCCGTCCTCGGCACGCCTTTGGACAGCGCGGATTCATGGAACGAGCTGAGGGAGCGCATGACGCGGGAGGTGATCGGCAGGAATAGGAGCATCGTCTTGAAGGCGGGCTTCATGAACCTCGGGCTGAAGGCGAGGCCTCCCAGTCCGCCGAACCTTCCGGAGAGAGAGAAGTACTTGCCCGAGTTCATGACACCTTGAGGATCCAGTGCCTTCTTCGCATCGAGCAGCCTCTGGACCCGGCCCTTCTCCTCGGCGTCGGAGAACGGAAAGAACCATACGCCGATCGAGTACGGTTTCGCGCCGATCTCGATCAGTCTGGACGTGATGAGCATCGACTTGACGGCGTCCATGGTGTATGTGAGGATGTTCTCCTGATCGGTGACATAGAAGCAAAGGAGGAGACCGCGCCCATCATCCAGGAAGTGCACCTCGAAGAGCGGCCTCAGGCCCAGCTCGCAGCACAGCGCCATCGATTTCTCGATCGCGTCGGGCATGATGTCGAGCGGTACGACGACCTCGGAACCGAGCAGGCCCGGGCCGAACTTCCTGACCTTCATCGGGAAGTACCTCTCGTTCCACATGTACCTCGCGAGGTACTCCTTCTCTTCCTTTAGCCCGGTGGGCCTCAGGAATGCCTGGAAGGTCTGCTCCGCGGCCTCGCCTTCGACGTTAACAATGATGGCCTCCTTAACGGGGAAGTGATCTTTGCCGAGCATCCTGTTTATCAATGAGAATTTCGAGGAGCTCTCGAAGACGATATGGGATGGATGGACGGCACTTCCAGCCAGGGCACGAGCGAAAACGAAAGCGCTCCTGAAGTCATCGAAGAACACCAGGTGAGGCTTCGTCCTGCTCGGCTTCGACCGCACCGAGATAGTGACGCCTGTGACTACGCCCAGTTGCCCTTCGCTGCCGAAGACCGCCTGGAATTCCGGGTCCAATCTCGAAAGCTCGCGGATAGAACCGTCCGGCGTGACGAGCTCGAGGGATAGCACGCTCCTGCTGATATGTCCCTTCGAGAAGCTGTTGAGGCCGAGCCCTCCCGTGGCGATCCAGCCACCGACGGTCGAGAACTTGCTCGACGGGCTCGAGTTCAACGTCAGTCCCTTCTTCTCGAGCTCCTGGTCGAAGTCGGCCCATCTGACGCCGGTCTCGACCCTCGCCTCCCCCTTCGCTGGGTCTATCTTGATGATCTTGTTCATCGACGACAAGTCGACCACGATGCCTCCCGCGACCGGCACTGAACCTCCGAATGGGGACGATGCAGAGCCTCTCGGGATCGCTGTGACGCGCTTCGAAGCCGCGAAACGGAGGACCGCTGAGACGGCCTCCCGCGAAAATGGCTGGACAACGACGTCTGGCGAGGAGTTGAACATGATCTCCCTGAGGAATCTCGGAATGTCGGATTGGTCGCGAGAGTACAGCATCCTCTCGCCGGAAGCAGAGACTATCCTGAGGTCCTTGATCCCCAAGCTCGCGAGCTCGCGGGCAAGAGAACCTTGGATAGTTTCCTCCTTCGCTGAAAAACCGTTCTGCACAGGTGGAGAGGGCGCCGCATCCGGATAAATAGCACGGCCTACACCTGCATCATCCATGTGCATCCCCCCTCAGGAACCTTTGTCTCCCAAAGTCCCTTGAACTTGAGCGCGAGCACCGTGCAGTCCATGCTCCAGCAAGGAGCAGAACCCTGTCCGCAGAGTCCTCGCGGGTTTGAACGGCACTGTGCTCATCAAACAGGTAACGCCGTACGCAGGGGTTCCTATATAGGCCTTTCTCACCACCGGTGTGTCCACCAGGAGCCCTGAATGTCTGCACTGGCGCAGAATGGTCCGCGAGGAGGCGGGACTCGTCCGTGTAAGGTAAAAGACTATTAATACGGTCAAGGGTAACGGGTAATCAGCACTAGTTGTGCCGAGTGATACGACAAGCCGAACATCGCTATGTTTTAAAGCCGATAGTTTGACTCGCGTGATAGCCGGATGCAATTGTGCGCAAAACAAAGGAAGAATAGACATGGAAGAGAATCCAGGAACAAGCACAAACACTGAGGAGCAGGCAAGCGTACAGGTCAAGATCAAGGATCTGACCCCTCAGTCGAAGAGAGTAGACGTTGTGGCCAAGGTCCTCGATGTAAGCGAGGCAAAGGAGATCCCGGGCAAGTTCGGGAACTCGAGGAAAGTCGCAGAGGCGACCATAGCTGATGAGACAGCGGCAATCATCCTGTCACTGTGGGACAACCAGATCGGCAGCATCGTCAAGGACGACGTCGTCGAGATCAAGAACGGGTATGTCTCGCTGGTGAGAGGCCACATGCGCATCAACGTCGGCAAGTACGGCCAATTGACCAAGAGCGACAAGGCTCTCGACAGCACGAGCACCGAGCTCAACATGAGCGACAAGGAGTATGAGCAGGAGCGCAGGAGCTTCGGTGGCGGTGGCGGCGGCGGTAGCAGAGGCGGGAGCCGCGGCGGATACAGCGGTGGCGGTGGCGGCGGCCAGAGGGGCGGCTACGGCGACCGAGGCGGAGGAGACAGGGACCGAAGCGGCGGGGACAGGCCCAGCTACATGAACAAGGGCCGCAGGCGATTCTAGGCCGGCTGTCGAATTCATCACGCCCTTCCGGTCTGGATGGGCCGACAAACCATTTTCATTCATCATATTTCTTTGATATCACTTCTCGAGCGGCAGCGGTGTGAGCTGGATTATCTCGGGTTGGTATTTGGGGAGGTTCCTTTCTGGCCCCAGCATCCTTCCCAGCAGGATGTAGCCCAAGCTCCCGATAGCGCCTATCGCCCCGAAGATGAACCAGATGTATCTCGCCTCCGGCAGGACGTCCAGAAGCAACATGCCGACGAAGAATCCCGCGCCTATGCCAAGGCTCTGGACGAAGCCGGAGAAGCCCATGTAGAGGCCCCGCTCTGCGTCCGGAGACATGTCCGCGATTATCGCAGACACGATCGACATGTAGATCAGCTCTCCTATCGTGATTACAACTATACAAGCAACTAGCGAGAGTAGATCGTTCGCAAAGAATATCAGAGAGAATCCTCCAGCGACTATGAGCTGGCCTGTCATCAATACCAATGACCGTCTGAACCTGACCATCTTTGAGGTGACCCATAACTGCAAAGTGATGACCATCGCCCCATTGACAACAAACAGCATGCTTGCAATAGAATTGCTCAGCTCCAGGTTTGAGGTCGCATATATCAGCAACACGCCCATCCACTGGGAGAACGAAAACCACATCACAGCGCTCATTGTGCAGAGCATCAGGAACGTCCTGTTCCTGCTCACCTGGAAGAACTTCATGAATGTGATTTCCTGTTCCTCCGCCACCTTCGGTTTCGTTTCAGGGATGAATATGATGTTCATCGCGAAAGCGCCCACAAGAATGACCGAACCGAAAACGAACAGCTCCCTGATTGAGAAAGTGGCCAAGATGAGGAGTCCCAATGCTGGCCCCAAGATCATTCCAGTGTTCCAAGCGATTCTCAACGTGGCGAATGCCTTAGGCCTGCCTTGTGTTGGTATTACATCGGCGATCATCGCGTTCGCTGCAGGCATGTAGAGTGAGCCGACGAATGCGTCAGCGAGAACGATTATGAACAGCGTCACGAAATCCACCGCGAAGAAGAAGAGGAGCATGGTCAAGGACATGAGGCCCAGGCTCGTAATGAGAACGACCCTTCGACCGATCTTGTCCGTCAGCATCCCACCTATGATAGTCCCTGGGATGCCCGAGAGGGTGTACCCCGCTAGAGCGATACCAGTAAGCCATTCCGCGATGAGCAGATCGTGAACCATGTAGATCGCGAGGTATGGCATTATGAGACCGAACGCCACGTTCTCGATGAGTGCGCTGATCATGAGAACCCTGAATGCTCTCGGCGCCGCTCTGAATGAATCGAGTACCATCTTTCCACCGTATCATGGATGCTGAAGAGACCCGATTGTACGGAGACGACGGGAAGACCTCTCGAGAGGCCAATGGATTAATTACCTCACTTCCAATCTCTGGTCTCGGAGCGGAATATGGCTGAGGCCCAGATAAGCATTCTGTCGAGTAAGGATATTGAGTTGCTACACGAAAAGACGCTGGAGAT
>CALMQK010000115.1 GCA_937872085.1 uncultured euryarchaeote | reverse complement strand
TCCTGAACGGCGAAGTGGTCGGGACCCTGAGATTCAGCCTTCTCGGAGGCGATAAGTTCCTATTGAGGCCGTCGAGTGCCGCGATGATCGCGTCGAAGGTCTCCAAGAGCTGGATCCGAGTTGACGCCGTCGCGGCACGGGCGATACGGACCAAGAAGGCAAGCGCTCTAGCCGTGGGAGTACTCGAATGCGATCCAGAGATCCAAACAGGAATGGACGTCCTCGTGCTGGACCCTGAGGGGCACGCGGTTTCAGTGGGCACATCCAAGATGTCCTCATATGAGATGATGAAGCCCGAGAGGGGCACTGCGGTCAAGACGAGATGGACGGTCGAGCCATCCGCCATCTCGCCTAGCGATGGAGGTTCTGATTGGGGTCAGGTCATCGCCGCGAACAAGGAGGTCATGGCCAGGCGCGTATCCGAGGCGAAGCAGTTCATCAACAAGGTAATTGATGAGAACGAGCTTCCCGTGGCGGTCTCCTACAGTGGCGGCAAGGACAGCCTCGCGACCCTTCTTCTTGTCCTGGAAGCGGGCATCAGGCCCAAGTTGATATTCGTGGACACGGGGCTGGAGTTCCAGGAGACAAGACGGAACGTCGAGGAGACCGCAAGGGAATTCGGGCTCGAGCTCATCGTGGAGAGCGCAGGAGACTCGTTCTGGAAGAACCTGTCCCATTTCGGCCCCCCAGCAAAGGACTTCAGGTGGTGCTGCAAGACCTGCAAGCTCGGGCCGGCGACCCAGCTGATCATGAAGAACTTCCCGGGCGGGGTGCTCTCGTTCATAGGCCAACGCGCGTACGAGTCGCAGCAGAGGGCCGAGAAATCGAGGGTCTGGAGAAATCCGTGGACCCCGAACCAGCTCGGGGCATCTCCCATCCAGAAGTGGACGGCCCTCCACGTCTGGATCTATCTGATGTCCAAGAAGGCGAACGTGAACCCGCTCTACCGCCAGGGCTTGGAGAGGATCGGCTGCTTCATGTGTCCCGCCACGGATCTTGCCGAGCTGAGACTTGTACGAAAGATGTCTCAAGACTATGACAGGTGGCAGCGGTTCCTGGATGACCACGCAGCAAAGACCGGAAAGCCATCGCACTGGCTCGAATACGACCTTTGGAGATGGAAGAAGACCCCAAAATCGGTCCTGGATGAGCTCGGCCTTGCGGAAGGCAGTGTCGCATCGCCCTTAGATGAAGCGGATTCATCCTCCATCGGTTTCAGGAGCACGAGCGGATACAATCCATGCGTCGAGGGGCTCAGCATGGAAGGGATCTTCACCCGATCCCTTCCGATGGGGAGGGTAGCGAATCTCATGAACATCATAGGAGAGGTCACCACCTCGCCCGATGGGAGCATTGCCGAGGTCAAGTCCGTGACCGTTTTCAGGGAGGGACCGGTCATGATAAAAGCGTCGGATGAAGAGGCCCTCAACAGGAAGGGTTCACAGCTCAAGGAGGTCGTGTTCAGGGCCGTCAACTGCGCCGGATGTGGAATATGCCTTGGAAGGTGCAAGAACGGAGCACTGTTCCTCGACGGACAAGTGAGCATCGACCCAAAAAAGTGCGACCATTGCGGTTCATGCCTCGGCCCCTGTCCGGCAGTCAAGTTCAGGGACAGCGAGCTCGACATCTAGCGGATGACCGCTCGGATCGCGCCCGAGACTTCGTTTGCCCTCGCGCCCCAGGGAACCACCACGACATCCCCCTTCAGCTCGAATCCTTCCTTGATCTTGCAGCACTTCAGGACCACCGGACCGGTTATTCCCTTCTCCTTCACTAGGTCCGCGGGACATATGTTGATCAACACTGGCGGCTCTGAGCCATAGATCGCTTTGAAGATGCGGGCCGACAGGCTGCAACCTATCAAGGTGACCTCAGCGACCTCCCCCTCGCTCAGCTTGGGGGTCTGGTCCAGGTACAAGACCCTCTTCTCAGAGGTCAGGCCGGAGGCTCGGCACGGGAACATGATCGTCTTCGTGGTGGCCTTTCTGGCGAGTTCGTTGAGGTCCAGCTCCACCATCTTGTACTTGACGTATCTATCCTGGAGGTCTGTCTCCAGCGCATTGTTGACCAACCCGACGAGCTTGGAGGGTCTGGGCGGGACCACATCGACCACTGTCAGCTCATATGGAGGCTCGTCGATGAAGAAAGATATGTGTTCGGCCCGCCCCTTGACGACAACGCATTTCGTACCCATTCTTTCGCGCGTAGACCCCATGACGGTCGCGGAAAGGACCTCGAGCGAAGGATCCCCGAAGAAGGAGGTCTCGGATGGCAGCGACAGGATGTGGACCGACGCTATCTCTTGAAGTATCTCGTTCGAAGGCTTCCTGACTATCAGAGCCACCGCCCAGTCGTCTCCGGAATTGAAGACGTAGAAACGTGTCCTGATGTAGGCCTTCTTCCCTTTCAGGAAGTCCTTGATGCTCTGTTCGGTCAGTTCGAATTCGACCGATTTGACGCTGACCTCTTTGCAGTGAGATGGGAACATGGTCTTGTCCATCACGCATGAGGGATGTCGAGACTCTAAAAACCATTGCCCGAACAATGAATTGTCGTGGATGGGATATCCGCGTTCGATTAGGTCGGAATCCGATGACAAGTATCTTTAACCCGTCCTCAAATACCAGAAAGGTCGGACAGATGAAAGGATACCTCGTCCTCGAGGATGGGAGAGTTTTCGAGGGCAGGGTCTTCGGCGCCAAACGAGAAGTCCTCGGGGAAGTCGTTTTTGCCACGGGGATGACAGGCTACCAGGAATCGCTCACGGACCCCTCCTACTGCGGCCAGATCCTCGTCGCATCATATCCGCTGATAGGGAACTACGGCATCAATCCCAATGATTCACAATCCGAGAAGGTCCAGGTCTGGGGATATGTGGTCAAGGAGGAATGCTCAGCACCGAGCCATCGCGATTCGAATCAGACTGTTGACGGATTCTTGGCACAGAGCGATGTACCAGGCATAAGCGGCATCGACACGCGAGCGGTCATCAGACACATCCGCAACTTCGGGACGATGAAGGGAGCCATATCCTCGGAGAATCCCGAGAGAGTCCTCGAAAGGATAAGGGCGATGAAGCACCCAGAGGAGAGCAATCTCGTCGCGAACGTCAGCACGAAGAGCATCAAGAGGTTCGAAGAAGGAAAGGAGAGGACGGTAGCGCTCTTCGACTGCGGGCTGAAATCGAACATAGTCGCAGAACTCAGGAAGAGATTCAACGTCGTCCAGATGCCGTTCGACACTCCCGTGGAGAAGGTGAGAGAGCTGGAGCCCGACGGCATCTTCATATCGAATGGCCCCGGGAATCCCGCACATCCTGAGATGATGTCCTCTACGGTGGCCACTCTGGACAAGATCAAGGAAGACTACCCGATGATGGGCATATGCCTGGGACACCAGCTCCTCTCGCTCATGTTCGGGGCGAAGACATACAAACTGAAGTTCGGCCACAGAGGGATCAACCAACCCGTCAAGTTCGAGGACAGGGTGTACATAACCTCACAGAACCACGGGTTCGCGGTCGATGCCGCCTCCGCGGAGGACGCGGGCCTCGACATCACCGTCACGAACCTCAACGATGGGACCGTCGAGGGGATGAGGCACACGGAGCTCCCGATCTTCTCGGTCCAGTTCCATCCAGAAGCCCATCCTGGACCGCATGACACATCCTTCCTCTTCGACCGGTTCAAGAAGATGATGGAGAGTGCTTGATGCCGAAGAGGACGGACCTGAAGAAGATCATGGTGATAGGCTCAGGTCCCATCGTCATCGGACAAGCCGCGGAGTTCGACTTCTCCGGGTCTCAAGCTTGCAGGTCGCTCAGGGAGGAGGGCTACAAGACCGTGCTCGTGAACTCCAACCCGGCGACGATCCAGACGGACATGGCGACCGCCGACATCGTCTATGTGGAGCCTCTCGATGTCGAGACTGTGACGAAGATCATCGAGAAGGAGAAGGTCAACGGGATCCTCTCTGGGATGGGTGGCCAGACCGCCTTGAACCTGTGCTCCGAGCTCGCGGAGAACGGCACGCTCGACCGGCTGAAGGTGGAGCTCCTCGGGAGCCAGCCGAAGGCCATCGCGCTCTCGGAGGACCGAGAGCTGTTCAAGCAGATGATGATCGGCCTCGGGGAACCGGTCCCAAGGAGCAGGACGGTCAAGACGGTCAAGGACGCGGTCAAGGCGGTCTCCGAGATAGGGACATACCCGGTGCTGGTCAGGCCCGCGTTCACGCTTGGAGGTACCGGCAGTGGAATCGCGTACAGCGAGCAGGAGCTTGGGGAGATCGCTGGAAGGGGGTTGGCCTACTCCAGGATACATCAGGTGCTAATCGAGGAGAACGTCATAGGCTGGAAGGAGTTCGAATACGAGGTCATGCGGGACTCGAAGGACAACTGCATCATCGTGTGCAACATGGAGAACCTGGACCCCATGGGCATACACACGGGAGAGAGCATGGTGGTCGCTCCCGCGCAGACCCTGAGCGACCGCGACCATCAGATGCTGAGGAACGCCACGATCAAGATCATCCGCGCGCTCGGGATCGAGGGTGGGGCGAACATCCAGTTCGCCGTGCATCCGAAGACCGGGGAGTACAGGGTCATCGAAGTCAACCCGAGGGTTTCGAGGAGCTCCGCGCTCGCATCGAAAGCGACTGGATATCCGATAGCGAGGGTGGCGGCGAAGATAGCTATCGGGAGGACCTTGGACGAGATACCAAACGCGATCACCGGCAAGACATGCGCGGCCTTCGAGCCGTCGATCGACTATGTCGTGATGAAGATTCCCCGCTGGCCATTCGACAAGTTCAGGACGGTCGACAGGAAGCTCGGCACCCAGATGAAGAGCACGGGCGAGGTCATGGCGATCGGCAGGAACATCCACGAAGCGCTGCTGAAAGCCGTGCGGTCGCTGGAGATAGACAGGATCGGGCTGGAGCCCGAGAAATGGACCGATGAGGAGATCGAGGCTGAGCTGCAGGCGGCCACGGACATGCGCCTCTACATGATGGCAGAGGCGATGAGACGCGGGATGTCGACCGAGAGGGTCTGCGAACTCAGCAACTGGGATCCCTTCTTCGTCGCGAAGGTAAGGGATATCATCGAGATGGAGGAGAAGCTGAAGAAGGAGCTCGACGAGCACACCCTCGGTCAAGCGAAGAGGCTCGGGTTCAGCGACGAGTACATCGCCCTCGTCACGGGTAAGGAAGAGAGGACCATCCGGAACATGAGATCGGCGAAGAACCTGAAGGCCGCCTTCAAGATGGTGGATACGTGCGCCGCCGAGTTCGAGGCTGCGACTCCGTACTTCTACTCGACCTACGAAACCGAGTGCGAAGCCAGATCGTCAACGAACAAGAAGGTCATCGTGGTGGGTGCGGGACCGATCCGGATAGGTCAAGGGATCGAGTTCGACTACTGCTGCGTCCATGGCGCGCTCGCCCTGAAGGAAGAGGGGATCGATGCCATCATGATCAACAACAACCCGGAGACCGTCTCCACCGACTTCGACATCTCTACCCGATTGTACTTCGAGCCGATCACCGTCGAGGACGTCATGAACGTCATAGAGAAGGAGGACGCGGACGGGATCATACTCCAGTTCGGGGGGCAGACCTCCATCAACCTCGCACTTCCGCTCCTGAAAGAGCTGAAGGGCAAGAAGACAAAGATCCTGGGGACCTCACCTGAATCCATCGACCTCGCGGAGGACAGGAAGAAGTTCTCCAACCTCATGGACGAGCTTGGGATCCGGCAGCCGAAGTCCGGGACGGGATTCTCGTTCGATGACGCCAGGAAGCTAGCCGAGGAGATCGGATACCCGGTGCTCATACGCCCGAGCTATGTCCTGGGTGGGAGGGCCATGGAGATAGTCTACAACGTAGCCGAGCTCGAGACCTACATGAAGAGCGCGGTCAAGGTCTCCAAGAAGCATCCGATCCTCGTCGACAAGTACCTCACGCATGCGATCGAGATCGACGTCGACGCGGTCTGTGACGGGACCGATGTCTTCATCGGAGGCATCCTGGAACACATCGAGGAGGCGGGGGTGCATTCTGGTGACGCGACCATGGTCTTGCCCCCTCAGACGCTCAAGCCCGAGGTGATGAAGGAGATCAGGTCCATCACCAGAAGGGTCGCGCTCGCTCTAAGGACCGTCGGGCTGATGAACCTCCAGCTGGCCTACAAGGATGGGGAGATCTGGATGCTCGAGGCGAACCCCAGAGCCAGCAGGACGGTCCCGATAATCTCGAAGGCGACAGGCGTGCCCCTCGCGAAGGTCGCCACGAAGATCATGCTGGGCAAGTCCCTGAAGGACCTCGGGCTGGAAGGGGAAGCAAAGATCAACCATGTGGCAGTCAAGGCCTCGGTGTTCCCGTTCCTGAAGCTCCCAGGGGTCGACAGCATATTGGGCCCCGAGATGAAGTCCACGGGCGAGGTGATGGGCATCGATGCGACCTATCCAGCAGCCGTCTGGAAGGCTTTCGCCGCGTCGGGCCAGAAGCTGCCCAAGGAGGGGAAGGTCTACATCAGCGTCGCCGATCCCGACAAACATGCCGTCAGCGAACTTGCGAGGAGGCTAGTCTCGATCGGCTTCGACATCTATGCGACCAAGGGGACTGCGGAGCTCCTCAAGATGAAGGGGATCGAAGCAACCTTGGTCCACAGGATATCTGAGCACGGCTCTCCCGATGCCCTCTCGCTGATGAGGGAGGGGGACGTCCAGCTTGTGATCAACACGCCCACGGAAGCATCGGGAGCCCGCCGGGACGGATACATGATGAGGAGGCTCGCAGTGGAGCTGGAGATACCGTTCTTCACGACCATCCAAGGGGCGAGGGCTGCGGTCATGGCGATGGAGCATGCGGTCAAGAACGACATGACAGTGAACGATCTATCATTCTTCCATCAGCACGGATAGAGACTTGGAGACCCTTGGGCCACGTCGAGGGCATGGTCGCCGGATGGGGATGTCGTCGATCGATGGTCACCATGCGATTGATGGACACGAACTCAGTGCTTTGAGCTGCCTGGTGTGATCCTTGCAAAGCTTCGCAGAGGTTATCTGAGATCGAATGAGGTCCTCCTGCCAGTGAGCGTTGAAGAGCCTGCAACCCCGCTTCTCGCAGAACGGTTCGAGCGTGAGATGGAACATGACCGCCTGGAACACTAGCCCTTTGACCACCTCGATCGTCCTGGCGTCGTCATAGTCGAGGAACCTCCCCTTGAATGAGCTCTTCAGCTGCTCGATCCTCAACTCTCCAGCCCCCTGGAGCTCCAGCTTCTGTTTAATGAGATAGTACTCCCTCGGTTTCGCAGGGGCCTCCACGATCCCCGGGAGAGAGACGATGCTCGGAAAGCCACAGACTATGGTCCGAAGGTGGTGCCGTAGGTCGTCTCTCGAGAAGGTCGAAACGAGCCTGTCGGTCAGCACGATCGACGCGCGATCCACTTTGGGCCTGAGTATCTTCGAGAATATGTCTTCCAGGATGCGGCCGTCGTAGAGTATTCCCCCGGCCCGAGCCTCGCCTTCGAGGACCCGCCGCTCGTAATCCAGCTCACCGTACATCGGCTCGAAGTCCTGCTCGGATCTGGTCGGGTCCTTCACCCGGGCGGAAGCAAGCGATGAGGCGACGGCTTCCATCTGCTCGTCCTCGACCTGCTCACCGATGCTCGGACGCATTTCCACCTTGACCGTAGGGAAAAGGGAGCTCACGAAGGGCTTGATGGACCTCAGGTTCTTGATTTCGTGGTTCTCCGGCAAGAGAACTTCCACGGCCAGCAGTTCCTTACTTCTTGCCCTTGAGGTACTTGTAGGCGACATCCGCTCCTCGCCTGCCTGATAGAAGCATCGATCCGAACGTCGGGCCCATCCTCGGCAGGCCGAAGGTGGTCGACACGGCCATCCCTGTCACTATGAGTCCTGGATGGCAGAACCCGGTGTGCTCCACCACGGCGTCCTCGCTCTTCTCGACCCACATGGCACCGAAGCCTGGGACCTTGATCAATCCGCGCTCCTCCAGCTTCCTAACGACCGTCGCTTCGTGTCCAGTGGCGTCAATGATCAGCTTCGATTCGAGGGCCACGGGGTCAACGCATGTGATGTTCCTCGGCAACGCTCCGACCGGCGTCCAGTTGACGACCGCTCCAGCGACCCTGTTCTTCTCCCTAAGGACCACGTCGTCGAAAGAGGCCATGTTGAGGATGCTCACACCCGCCTCGCAAGCGGCGGAGATCAACTTGGAACAAGCAAGCGGCCCCGGCGTCATGTAGAGACCCTTCTCGTACATCTTGTACTTCACGCCCAGCTCGTCGAGGACCTTCTGCGCAGGTGCCCTGATCGTTATGGTGTTCATCAGGAACCCGCCTATCCAGAACCCGCCGCCGAGGTAGTTGTTCCTCTCGACGACCAGCACTCGCACCTTCTTCAAGGCGAGGTCTCTAGCCGCCATCAGGCCGCTCGGTCCGCCACCGATGATGATCACATCTGTGTCTGCGAATCCATCCATGTCCTTCGCGAACTGCGATATTATCGCACGCGTGACTGAGCTCTCAGAGGACTTCTCGAAGATCGGCATTTGAACTCACCAGGTCGTGGACTTCGCAAGTCCGAATCCGGATATATATGTTCCCATTTGACATTCCGGCCCCCCATCGTGCGGACATCGGTTGTGTAAGCCAAAAGGAATATCAGGACGGGGAACGTGCAGTCGAAAAGAAGCGGAATGCAGTAGCTTCTCATCGCCCCGCGAACGAGAAGGACCTGGTTCCGTCTCCACCCTGGTGAAGTGAATGGCAATCGACCCGATATGTAAGATGGATGTAGACCCGAAGACCGCGAAATGGAAGACGAACTACAATGGCAAGGAGTACTTCTTCTGCGCCCCTGGATGCAAGAAGGCCTTCGAGAAGAACCCGGAGAAGTACGCCTGAGACGGTGGATTCCACTATTGTTCGTGGTGTTCGTGATGTTCGTGGGTAGCTGGATGGGACGGATGCTCGTGGGCGACCGGCTTGGGCCCTGCTGACTTCTTCAGCCTCTCGTACTTCTCCTTGTAGAGCTTCTCACAGACGCTGCAGCAGAGATAGTGATATCTGCCATCGAGCTTGATCTTGACGCCCTCATCGGTCATCATGTGGCCACAGTAGTAGCACCTAATCATCAAACCGGCCTCATCGGTAAGTGCTGCGCGTGGGAGCTCCTTCGGGACCTTCATGATCATGGAGTTGTCCATCTTGTGGATCTCGGGTATCTGGGCCATGGATTCGAGGAACCTCTGGTACTTGATCTGGTTATAGAATGAGAGGATGCACAGGATCCTCGAGTCGGATAGCATGTAGATCTGCCTCACGAGCTCGTCATCCTTTATCTTCTCGATGACCTTCTCCAGATCCGACGGTTTTGCCTCCAGTAGCAGAGCGACGGAGACCTGACCCAACATGTCAGCATCGAGCATCGTCGTGTAACCTTTGATAAGGCCGAGGTCGACCATGGCCTGTACGCGGGAACTCACAGTCGGTGTGCTCACGTTGATCCTCGCCGAGACGTCCCTGAAGGATGCTCGGCCATCCTGCTGCAACTCCCTCAGTATCTTCCTGTCAACATCGTCCAGATTCAGGCTCATGGAGTTTCAACTAGTTCCATCGGCCTCATATCCTTTTCGATTGAAAGGTACGGGTGTATATGATTAGACGGATGTTAAGAAGAGTGATATCTCGACACTTCTTGTGGAGGAGTTATCCTCTATTCTTCGGCTCCCGACGACCCTTCTCCACCGATAGGATAATGTGGTTCATTGGAGCACCCCTGATCATGCAAGCAGCCACTATTGATGAGGACCAAGGAGGGCGACTCCATCGTCTTCGAGTTTCGGGCGTTGACATGGGATTCAGACTCCAAGCTCAGCTAACAGCACCCATTACTAGCTCGAAGAAGCACATCATCCGCTCCCGGATGCAAGGCCGCTGAGAAGATTGTCGCAATGAACAGGGAGCTTGAGGAGGCCGAACGAGAGTAGGGTGAGACGAACTCGACATTACTCACATACTAACAGTAGGATTGAACGTGTGTCGTACGTATGCGCGGTTCGCATCTTTCCGTTGTCCGAAGATGTGCAACCGTCACGAAATCGTCATCAGACCGACCGTACATAACTGAACGTTGTCGGGGGAGTCAGTAGCTAGAAACGTATTAGTAGGACGCCCGCAATACACGCGCGGGGAGTAAAGCATATCCGGCTGTCGTGCAAAGGCGGGGTATCATGGGCAAGCTTTTCGGACCAGCCCTTGGTCTTCGTGCTTCGGACCGGACAATTGAGAGGGAGGAACAGAACTTGAAGATGAAAATCGCGGCAGCAGCAATATTGATGTGCGCAGTCATGGTACTTGTGGCTG
>CALMQK010000114.1 GCA_937872085.1 uncultured euryarchaeote | reverse complement strand
TCGACGAGCGAGCGAGGCATTCGGGCTATCTTGGTGTCCGTCTCGACATTCGCGCCGTTCCTGCGGAGGATTTCGAGCGCTTCCGCACTGAATACTTTCAGCCCCATCGTTTCCAGAAGCTCTAGCGAACGCTCGTGGATTTCCTTCCTCTGTGCTTCGGTGAGGACAGTAAGCTCGCCGAGGCCTCTCTTCACTGAGAAGGTCGACATAGACATCTTCCAGCCCTCGAGACTGAAGGCTCGAATGAGCATTGTCTGTATCATACTTAGAATAATCGTCGGATGCAAGAAGGTTGCCTATTTCGCGATCAGTGAAAACCAACCCTCCACCGAGGTAAGTGTGGAGAAGAGGAGACGTTCGGATTAATGGCCCATATGAAACAAGATGTCGCGATGCCTATTGCACCTTCCATTCTATGCTACGGCCTTGGACGCCCTCTTCTCTATCTCCGCTAGCTTCAGTTCGACATCCTTGTCCAGCGGCTTCGGTCTGTGTCTCGCAAGTATGTCCTTGACCTCGGCCTGGACCGTGGCTAGCATGTCCTTCTTCCCTGACGCCTCCCAGGCAGTGTAGCTCGACCGGTCGCGGTACTTTGGGACGTGCAACTTGCGGTAATTGGCGAGCGTATGCGGCTGGCTCAGATATTGCCCCTTTGGGCCGACCTTCTCAATCACTTCCAGTGCAAGGTCTGACTCATTCACCTCCATTCCTGCCCAGGTCCGCTTGATGTCTTCCCACATCTGGGCATCGATCAGCAGCTCCTCCATCGACGCAAATGAAGCGTCGTTTAGCGAACCGATGCCCGTCAGCAAATCACAGTCAGACAAGGCGACGGCCGCAGTCGTAATCCCTTTCTCAAACCCGGCCTGAACACCAGGAGTCTTTGCAGAGGAACCGTATCCGCTCATCATCGACGGCAATCCATAGTGCCTCGCCATCTCGGACCCGGCTATCCCGAGAACTCCATACTCTGGCGACCCAGTCGCGAAGGTTCCGAACTTCATGTCTAGCGGCGTGCATACGAAGCAGTAGAAGACCCGCGCTCCCCTGTTGGCGAGGTTCGATATGACCAACGATCCAAGCACCTCAGCGTTTGCGAGGGCAACCGATCCTGCCAATGTGGCAGGGCCAGTCATGCCAGGAGTGACCATTGACATTGCCACCACGGGAATGCCAGCGCGGGCGAATTCAATGACCGCGTCAGTAGACCCCCCTTCGTATTGAAGCGGCGCGACGATGCACTGCACAGATGAGAAATGAGGCCTTCGTCTGTTCTCTGCCTCATCTCCTGCGACAGCGCAAGCCATCTCTATCTCAAACCGAGCTTCTTGCCCGCTGAATGCCTGATACTGAACGTGCTTTTCGGTGTTCTCGTATGAGGTTCGGAGGCCCCCCACAAGCTGCAAACGAGTCGGCAAATCCGTTGGGGTCGTGGTAGGCCAGAACAAATCCACAGTAGATACCGAGTCCGCGAGTATTGCCCATTTCTCCAAATCCCTTCTCGTTGAAGGCCTCTTGATCAATGTGTCGCTATCGCGTATGGCTACCGGGAAGCCATCCGTGCTCAGGAAGGGAAAACCATTGGCGGGGATTTTCAGATCGTGCCTTGGATTTCTGGCGCCGAGCACGAACTCCTTGGAAGAGGACCTTAGCGCGTCCGTGACCATGCTCTCGGGGAAGTACACTCGCATATCCTCATCGCCAACCTTAGCTCCTGCGTCCTTGAGAAGACGCAGAGCAGTTGCGCTTCGGACACAAGCCCCCGACCTCTCAAGTATCCTGAGCGAGGCTGCATGTGTCTGCTCCTTCTCTGACCTGGACATCATGCTGATCCGTGCTCTGCTCAATATGTCACCTCGTCCTTGACCCCCTTTGCCGATTCCATCTGGATTGCGTCGACCGGCTCGACTATCGAGGCCAGTGTTCCTGCGAAGCTACGACAGCCTCCCCACGTAATCCTCATACCCAGACTTGCGGAGAATTCTGATCTTGTTGGATTTCGCAAGTATCGCTATTGAGGGAAGAGGAATACCATTGAATATGTTGTTGCTCACCACGGAATACTTGGCCATATCAGAGAACATGATATTTGATCCGCTATGCAATGGCCGCGAGAATGAGTAGTCACCAATGATGTCTCCTGACATGCAACTTCGGCTTGCCAACCTGTAATCATATTCCAACTCGCCTGGCTTGCCACCTCCAATGATATCTGGCCGAAACGATGCAGCCAGTATGTCAGGGATGTGAGCCCAAGCTGAAGTGTCCAGGATTGCTATCTCCATCTCGTTGCGGACGATGTCAAGGACCCTGGTGAGGAAGATTCCTCCGTTCAATCCGACTGCCTCTCCTGGTTCCATGTAGACATCTACGTTGTACTTCCTTCTGAAATCTGTGATGATGCGGCAAAGCCTATCTATGTCGTAGTCTGGCCTGGTGATGTGATGTCCCCCGCCGAAATTTACCCACTTGACCTTGGACAGGTGATTGCCGAACTTCTTCTCAATCACTGCAAGCACTCTCTCCAGAGTGTCAGAATTCTGCTCGCACAAAGCATGGAAGTGGAGCCCCTCAATTCCTTCCGGAACGGAGTGGAAATCACTAGCTTTCACCCCGAAACGACTGTATCTTGCGCAGGCATTCCATATATCCAGTTTGATTTCAGAGTACTCAGGGTTGATGCGAATGCCACAACTGATCTTACGTCGGCTCTTCTCCACAAGCGGGCGCAGCCGTTCCCATTGGCCGAGGGAATTGAACACAATGTGATCTGAGATCTTCAGCAGTTGTGAAAACTCACGATCGTCATACGCAGGAGCGAACACATGAACTTCCTTTCCGAACTTCTCCTTTCCGAGACGCGCTTCGAACAATCCGCTTGCGCACGTGCCATGCAAGTACTTTCTGATTAGTGGAAACATACTGAACACTGAGAATCCCTTCAGCGCCAAGAGAATCTTGCACCCTGTCCGCTTCTGGACTTCACCTAGTATCTTGCAGTTCTTCTCAAGCGCTAGTTCGTCAATGATGTAGCAGGGTGACGGAACATTGGCGAGCGAGATTCTCTCGAATCTATCCGGCTGTTGCACGGAGTCCTCCAAGTGTTCTCGACTCAAGAAGTTTTCTAGTCCTCGATACCCGACTCGCCAAAATTGACGGCCCATCTCTTTGTAGTTCAAGCTACGGTGATATTCGTGTTGATTGCCACATCATGCAAGCAGGCGAGTGCACATAGGGAAGAGCCCATAGTGGAGGAAAGGCGACCCGGGTTTTCTACCGACAAGAATTAGGAGTCTGGAGACCGCCAGTTTCCTACCGATAATTATAGCTGGAAGCTTTAGTCACCGGTAGATTCCGGGCGAATGTCCGGGCCCTCGCACATTTGAATTCCCCTATCTGAATTAATGTTCAAATCTAATCTCGAGGGGATCTAGCTGCACTTCTTCGAAGAGAATCCCTCAAACCATCGCTGGGGCGCATGGATTATGACTGGGCCGAACGACCGCGTCACAGTGGGAGCCATCTCCCTACGCTCTTCCTCTTCGCCAGTTCGAATATCCTGATGGAGGTCGCCATGTCCTCTATCGCAACTCCCAGGTTCATCGACATGATCCGCTCCTCGGGCGTCTCACGAGCCTTCCGCCTGCCTGTGACGATCTCGCCCAGGTCCGCGTGCACCTTCGGGATCCCGCCGAAGTAGCCGACGGTTTTGTAGTAATCCAGCTGACCCCTGTCGTCTGTGCAGAACTTGTCCGATGCACGCATGGCGCTTGATTTCCAGTAGGAATCGAAATCGAGCGGGCATGCAAACGCGCCCTCGCCGAACCACGAGGCCTCGATGACGGGGTTGGGATGCTTCAGGATCGGCCCCGCAGTCACGATGAGATCGCTCCCGACAACGGCCTGTCTCGGAGTGCTAGCCTGCTTGACACGCACTCCGTGGACGGCCTCCACATGCTTCGCGTACCCCTCCAAGACTCCTGCGTCGATGTCAAACGCCCTCACCTCTTCGAGGCGCGGGAAAACGACTTTGAGGGCTTCGACGTTGGTCCTTCCCTGGACTCCGCATCCGAGAACACCCAGAGTCTTGGAGTCCCTCCTAGCGAGGTACTTTGCCGCGACGGCGGTGGCCGCGCCCGTCCTCTTCGCGGTGACCCACGAACAGTCCATAACACAGAGCGGGAGGCCTGTCTTCGGATCATTAAGGATCAGAAGGCCGGAAATGTATGGCAGGCCGCGCTTCTGATTCGCCGGGAAGCCACTCACCCACTTCATCCCCGCGGCTCTCATCGAGGCGACGTACGCGGGCATCGCATGGATAAAGGAGTCCTTCACCGGATGTATCCCGGGCTTCGGAGGCATCTCGGTCCGTCCCTCGCCCTTCTCCCGGAAGACGTCCTCCACGGCCTTGACTATGCTCTTCATCGGAAGGCCCACTTTCTCAACGTCCGCAGTCGACAGATAGAGCAGCTCGTGACTTTTCACGGATATCCCGCGAGGCGATGCACGTATGGCATGAATAGCCTTGTCCTCCTTTCTGATTCACTGGCTGTATCTTGGTGCGACTTCAGCGGAATGCATGCCCGTGGAGCCATATCAACGCTTGTCTGTGCGGGGAACAGGAATTGAGCCGCGCCTCGGAAAAGACCATAGGGGAGGAAAGGCCTTCACGACGATGATGGCGCGACCGGAGCACCGCGTGCTGAGAATATCCCCGCAGGACATCGACGACGCACGGAAGAGGCTGAAGGGTCTGATAGTGCGGACACCACTCGTCCCCCTCAATCTCGAGGACAACCAAGCGGACATCTATCTCAAGCTCGAGAACCTGCAGCCGACGGGCTCGTTCAAGGTGAGGGGAGCAGGAAACGCAATCGAGCTCCTGTCATCCGAGCAGCGGGCAAAGGGAGTGTACACCTGCAGCGGCGGAAACATGGCCCAAGCTCTGGCATGGCATGCTCATCGGTATCGCATACCCTGCACCGCAATCGTACCAGACACGGCCGCCGAGACGAAGCTCGCGGGAATCAGAAGGTATGGTGCAGACATCATCCAGGTACCGTTCGAAGAAGTGTGGAAGGTCGCCACGGACCATTTGTATCCTCCGCTCAAGGACCGCGTTTTCGTTCACCCGTTTAGCAACGAGCACATGATTGCGGGCAACGGCACGATAGGCTTGGAGATCCTGGAGGACCTCCCGGACGTGGATTCCGTGATAGTACCTTTTGGTGGCGGCGGTCTCTTCGCAGGCATTGCTGTCGCGGTCAAATCTCGCAAGCCTCAAGTCAACATGTACGGGTGCGAGCCGGACACGGCATGCGCTTTCGCAGCTTCCTTGGCGGCGGGATCTCCGAAACACGTCGAGCGGATCCCGAGCTTCCTCGAGGGCACGGGCGAGAGCGACGTCCTCCCTGAGATATGGGACCTCGTCAGGCCGCTGGCAGCCGGCTCGATGGTCGTGAGCTTGAAAGAGGTTGCCTCGGCTGTCCGAGTCTTGTTCGAGCGGCACCGAGTGGTCGCGGAGGGCTCAGGTGCTAGTTCCTTGGCTGCGGCCCTCATGGGCAGGGCGTGCAAAGGTCCGGTGGTCTGCGTGATGTCGGGAGGAAACATCGACCCCTCGACCCTTGAAGAGATACTGGACGGAGGCGTTCCGCAGATCAGGAATCCACCTCGCATCTAGATTCTCTGATGTTCAAACAAGAATCCTAGCTGAGTCCGACACAACCTCAGGGAATGTGCGCGTCTTTAAGTCTCTCGCTCGCGCATTCCCCGGCCACTCCCCAGTCCTCCTTAGGTACGTCATGGATGATGACTTCGACCGCTTGAGCGGGTATGCCCAGCTCACAGAGGACTTTGGTCATGCCTTCTATCACTTTCTTCTTGGCTTCCTTTGAGAATCCCTTCCAAACATACACGTGAACTATTGGCATGTGATTCCTCACCACTTGAGTAGGTGTCAAGCATACTCTTTAAGGGTTCGATTTGGTTTCGCGTTTCGCCTCGGAAAAGCCCATAGGGGAGGAAAG
>CALMQK010000113.1 GCA_937872085.1 uncultured euryarchaeote | reverse complement strand
GTGGACCGGGCGAGATTTGAACTCGCGACCTCCCGCATGCCAAGCGGGCGATCTGCCGCTGATCTACCGGCCCATGTTGTTTTTGCGATGTATAGGGTAGGTCTAGTTAAAACTTGCCGAGCTCTGCCTAGATGCCGCGTGCTCACATCCAGGCATCGATCTTCTTCTGGTACCTGGTCTTCTCGCCCTCAACGGTCAATGGATACTCTTCGGTAAGGCATCCGAGGCAGAGATCGCTTGCAGGCAGGCCGATCGCATCCACCAACCCCTCGACCGAGAGGTATCCAAGGCTGTCGGCCGTGATCATCTTGCCGATTTGCTCGATAGTCCTTCCCGTGGCCGCGAATTCCTCTCGGGTCTTCATATCGATGCCGAAGTAGCAAGGAGCCCTGATCGGCGGAGAACCGACCCTCACGTGCACCTCTTTCGCACCTGCGTTCCTTACGATCTGGACGATCTGCCGGATCGTCGTGCCGCGGACGATCGAGTCATCCACGAGGACCACTCTCTGATCCTTGAGGATACTCTTCAGCGGGTTCAGCTTGAGCATGACGTTCGTGGTCCTCTCGGATTGGTCGGGCATGATGAACGTTCGCTCCACGTACCTGTTCTTTATCAAGCCCTCCGAGTAGCGGATGCCTGAGGCCTCCGAGTAGCCGATCGCGTGTGACCTCCCAGAATCTGGGATGGGGACGATTACGTCCGCCTCGACCGGCTGTTCCTTCGCCAGTCTCTGGCCGATCCTCCGCCTCACCTCGTACACTAGCTTCGTGTCTATGCAAGAGTCCGCCCGTGCGATGTACACCCATTCGAACATGCAGTGCGCCTTGCCCTTGGAGAGGCTGGTCTTTATCGATCTCACCTCGCCCGGCAACAGCTCGACGATCTCCCCTGGATCGACGTCGCGTATGAACTCCCCGCCAAGGGTGTCGAAGACCACGCTTTCAGAGGCCGCCGCATACCCGCCCTTGGTCCTTCCGACGCAAAGTGGTCGGAACCCCAGCGGGTCTCTGATTGCGAAGACCCTGTTGTCTATCATGATGGTCATCGAGTACGAGCCATGCAAGAGTGACATGAGGTTCTTGAGCGATTTCACGGGGTCACCCGTGTTCGCGATGTCGTTCGCGAGCAGTCTCACGGCGATCTCGGAATCGGATGAGGTGATGAACGCCCAGCCCTTCTTCTTGAGTTCGTCCATGATCCTGTCGGCGTTCACTATCTCGCCGTTGTGGGCCAGCGCGATGTCTCCGTAGTTGGTGGAGACGACGATCGGCTGCGCGTTCTCTATCGTCGATGATCCCATAGTGGAATAGCGGACGTGGCCGATGCCCAGGTCGCCCTTCAGGTTCTTTATGTCGTCTGGCTTCAGCGCCTGGTGCGCCAACCCCATGCCCTTGATCGCCTTGATGCCGCTGTTGTAGACGGCGATACCCGCGGACTCCTGCCCTCTGTGCTGCAGGGTCCTTAGCGCGTAGAATATGTCTGTGGAAACGTTTGAAATTGAGGCTATTGCGAAAACGCCACACTCATCCTGTGGGTGCTCAGGCTCCGTTAACCTCAACCCCCTCTCATAGGAATGCGTTTCATCAGTGCTGCTTCGCCCAGTTGTAGTGTCTCAGCTTTGCAGTCGCACCGAAGCCGCATGAAGCACATGTCTTGTGTCTTACGTGATACGCGCGCTTGCCACATCGGCGACACATTATGTGTGTCTTCTTGCCACTGCGCTTGCCCATCGATGGAGTGCCCTTCGTCATCTGGCCCTACCTCAAGGTGAAATATATATTACGTTGTCCCCACGGACGATCGTGGCTTCCATCTTCCGGACGACCTCGCCCTCGTGGGTCTCCTCGGCGTTGCGGAGCACGAGGTTCATGTGCGGATCGTACCCATCGAGTATGCCGCGGTATCCCCTCTTCCCCTTGAGCTCTACCATGACCTGTGCATTGATCGACTTGTTCAGAACAGCCAGGGGCTTGATCAACTGATTCACCTGTTTGGCATTATGCCAGGTACTATACTTAAAGCTTTCCGGATTTACTCGCGCGCAAACCGGATGACTGGATGCGTCCTCCGACACACTGCTGGCATTCTCATAGTTGGACGGTCGTGTCTTCCTTAATCCTGTCGAGGATGAGGTAGGTGTTGCTCCTCTCGACCTCCTCGATCTTGATGAAGGAATCGACGATCTCCTTGAGCTCCTCCCTCGAGGAGGCCCTCAACATGACCGCGAAATCGATGTTGCCAAGTAGGAAGTACACGGCCCAAACGCCTTGGATCTTCCCGATCTTCTCGCCTATCTTCTTTGAATAGTCGGGGCCGTACCTGCCCGTTACCAGCGAGATCGCCAGGATCTCCTTCCCGACCTTGAGCGGGTCGACCGTGGCCTTGAACCCTGTGATGACGCCCTCCTCGATGAGCCGGTTCACCCTGTAGTGAACCGTCGAGGACGACTGCCCGGTCTTCTCGCCGATCTTCTTCAGGCTGAC
>CALMQK010000112.1 GCA_937872085.1 uncultured euryarchaeote | reverse complement strand
GTGGGAAGTCGTCGCGATGCTCGCCCTCGGCTATGAGAAGGAGAAGATGGACATCTCGAGGGCGATTTTGAAGCGCCTTCACAAGCGCAAGACCCTAAGCGAGATTACCAGCTACGAGTCCTTCGGCAAGACGAAGCCTACCTGATAGCTCTTTTCATCATGGGCTATTCAAAACCATCCGAAGGAATTACGGCATGGACCGCTATTCCCCCTAAAGGGCGGACCGGACCGAACACAAACCGTGGACGGAAGTCCGAAGGGTGACCTCGGCGTGCCGAGCTACGTTCCGGTCCCCGCGAACCCAGATTACAGGTGATGGGGCCAGTGAAGGATTACACCACTCCGAACAGAGAAGTCACGATGCCGGGACCGATAGACTATCAGGACATACCCCGCAAGATGAAGCTGGAGTACAATTTCCCCGCCGCTGGCAAGACATACAAGATCCTAGACCAAATGAGCGGGTTGCTGGCCCATTTCCAGAAACCGCAGATGAATCTGCGGGAGCTGATGACGGACGCAGCGAACCTCATGGCGAAGCAGTTCTCCTTGAAGGAGGTCGGTATCGGCCTGAGAGAGAGTGACGGGAACTACAGGTACGAAGTGCTGGTCGGCTACAGGCCAGAGACCGAAGCCGCGACGAAGAAACTGGCATACACGTCCGGACAGTTCACTGATGCCTCTATCTACAAAGGAACCATGATAAGCAAGTACACCAAGGTGTTCCTTGCAGAGGACAACCCCTGGCTCGACAGCGAGAAGGAGGCTTATAACCTGCCTTCGCTCCTCGGGATGACGCGAAGATCCCTTGACGATTGCTTGGAAGGGGATTACATTGACACGCACATCCTGGGCAAGAATGATGATCTCCTCGGCTGGATAGAGCTCGCGGGCACGACGACCGGGAAGCTGCCGGACATGTCTGCGATTCGGTGGATAGAGTTCATTGGACAGATCATAGGCGCAGCGGTTGCCTACCAGTCCAAAGGCATCACGAGTAGATCGACCTGACATCATCGACCAGAAGCATATTCACCCACGAGTCCTTTCATAGCCTGTCGCTGGTGGGTTGTACTTGGAAGTAGACCTTCATATTCACTCTCAGTATTCGCCCGACAGCCGGTCAAGACCGGAAGACATCATCAAGCGCGCAGTGACCCTGGGTCTGGGTGCGATCGCCGTGACCGACCACGATTCCCTCAAGGGGGCTGCGGCGGCGGCCAGGCTCGCCCCTGAGTCCCTCCTAATCGTCCCGGGCATGGAACTCAAGACGGAGAAGGGCGACCTGCTCGCGTTGTTCGTGAGCCAGGAGGTCCGATCAAAGACCTTCGCTGCCGCCGTGGATGAGATCAGGTCGGACGGAGGCATTGCCATCG
>CALMQK010000111.1 GCA_937872085.1 uncultured euryarchaeote | reverse complement strand
GATCCTAAGCAGAAGCTCACCGCATGGCTGACCCAAGGACTCCAGAAGCCCGAGCTGACGACGGACTTCGACAGGACCAGGGTCATGTCGCCCGAACAGATGGCCTGGTACAAGGCAGCCCTGGCGCTCGGAGATGATTACTTCACTGGCCGGGTCATCGTGGATATGCACTTGATGATGTCCTTCAAGGGTCGCAGGTCCGACGATGTTGTAGAGGCGCTCCGCTCGGTCAAGCAGGAGGACAAGGTGAATACAGGCGTCCAGCCAGTGACCGAGGAACTACGCAAACGAAATAAATACAACTCCGGTGATTAAAATAAAGGAAGTGGAGATAAAGCATAAGGGCCAGGCGTTCACCGTGGGCCTGATAGACGAGGCCAGGTACTTCCAGCAGAATATCAGGGGAGCTCACTATGCGCCGGTCTACGACGACAGGGCGTTCAACTATCTCGCTTACCGCGTCATCAGACGCGGTAAGAACAGATTCGACAACAGGATAGTGATCGCAGGTCCTCCCCGAACTGGGAAGTCCACGATCGCCTGCACATGGGCGAAGAAGATAGACCCGGACTTCCCTGTGGAGAATGTCACCTTCAGGCTGGACGATTATAAGAAGTGCCTGGCCTCGCTGCCTCAAGCAGATCCAGCGCATGGTAGGTTCCCGGTCGCCATCCTCGATGAGTCTGGCGTGGATCTGTACTCCAAGGATTGGGCTACCGTCTGGGTCAAGGCCATGGCCAAGGTCTTTCAGATAGTCGGTAAGAAGCGCCTGACCATGATAATGAACCTCCCACATAGGAACCTCCTGGCCAAGGACATGAGGGACGCGATGCACTTCTGGATCAACACTTCCATCGAGGACGAGCTCCGGGGATATGCGGAGGTCAGGGAGTCCAAGGCCAACCCCTGGACCACGCCTTACTGGAACCCTCTCTTCGGGATCGTGTTCGAGGAGATGACCGGCAAGTGGTGGGACGAATATGAAAAGCTCAAGGACGAGTTCATAGACGAGTACACTAGCCAGGACTCAGCGCCCATCAACCAGCGGCTGCAGAAGATCATGGACCAACGGGACCGGGCGCTCAAGGCGCTCCGAGAGAACCATACCTTGAGGGAGATCGAGACTCTCACAGGCATGAGCGATGGACAGGTCTCGAAAATCACGGGTCCTGAACCAGCCAGGCAGTCGCCCCAAGCACTTACTCCCCCCGATGAGGAGAAGCACGAAGCAAAGAAGCAGGA
>CALMQK010000110.1 GCA_937872085.1 uncultured euryarchaeote | reverse complement strand
CGAGTGAGCCAGTACAGAAGGGTGACGGATGAGCGAGAAAACACCAGCGACCTATTGCCCGATCTGCGGGGGTTCCAAGATCATCGGAGCTTACAGTAATCCTGGGAAGGCAGGTCAGAGGGTCTGGGCCTGTAAGGTGTGCAGCAAGTGCTGGGATAAGGAGCAATGGCTGGATGTGATGGAATGGAGCATCGAGCACGGAGTCCCCTATCTCAACCTCGCGCCGGATTACGAACCTCAACATACATTGGAATCGTTCGAGGAAGTTGCGATCGCGGAAGCCGAGCACAGAGCTGAGACTCAAAACGAGGGATGAAGGGGCATACGGTAGGGAGTAGGGCAACATGACGTGCTGGAAATGCGGCAATTGGATAGGCGGTCTAGGCGGGTCTATAATCTTCTGCGCTCGGCTAGGAGATGTCCCTGAAACTAATGCTGAGTTACCCTGTCCCTTTCAAAAGAGAGACCGAAGAAAACCTGGGGAGTAGGGCATGATACGGCAGGAGATCAAGCTGACGATCGAAGGCGACCCCGAGCACGCGGTAGCCAACGGACTGTTAGCGATAGGTCTAGCGATGAGGAGACACCCGAGGGTCAAAGAGCTTTGGAGCCTGAGTAGAAGGGAACAGTTCCTTCAGTACACCGAGTACCCAGGACTCCCGGATTGCGTCTACACTCAGATGGAGGAGCACGGGCATCTTAGAACCTATGCCGTCGAGATCGAGACTAACCTCACTCTCAAGAACTTCGACAAGAAACAGATGCAGTTCAAGCGGTTCGGCGTGAACGAGGTCTATATCAAAGACCTGAAGAAGTGCGAGGATAGAACTAATTGGGTCAAGGTCCAGAGCTTTTTGATGGAGGGGCTGCCCTGAGCAAATCAAACTTCTGTGGCTATCCAGAGAGCGTGCTGGCGTTCAACTTCTTCTGCCTAATGCCGATCATGACCCTAATCATGCTAGCTATCATGATGTCGTTCTGGTTCCTATCATTCATTCCCGTCGCTCTCTTCCTTTATCTCTGGTTTTTCGAGAGCATCCCTTGGAGGGGCCGGGAATACGGATATTACATGGAGTCAGGCGGGGGTCTGGTCTACTCGGGGGAGGAGGCGAACTGCCGCTGCTGCAAGCATATCAAGGATCAACTAGCCTGCAAGTATGGATGCCTCACGACGCCAGAGAAGTTCGAGCACCGAAACGACTGGAAACAGCGGTATCCATGCTCAATGTGCGCCAGGTCGGGCGCGTTCACGACACAAGACCTCTACAAAGGCCCGGTTCGATGGGCTGAAGGTGAGAGGCCTTGAGTCAAAATGTCCCCGGGGACAAGAATCATGTCCCTAATAGCAGGGCCCCAAAACAGGATT
>CALMQK010000109.1 GCA_937872085.1 uncultured euryarchaeote | reverse complement strand
GAGCTTCCGCCCGTAGATCTTCTTTATCTTCTCGATCTGGGGGTCGATGTGTCCCTGTACGATGTATTCGTGTGCTATTCTCTGGCTCAGCACGTTTGTGCAGACATCTGCGGATTGCTTGGCGATGACGAGCTTGCGCAGAATCTCGGGGTCGGCTACGAGCCAACCTGTCCTCAAGCCCGGTGCGAGGATCTTGGAGAAAGTCCCCATGTACACGACTCTCCCTTCGTCATCGAATGATTTGATCGGGGGTATGGGCTCGCCCGTGTACCTCAATTCGCTGTAGGGATCGTCCTCTAGGACGATCAAGTCGAAATCGGATGCGAGGTCGATGAGCTTCTTCCTGCTCTTCTCCGGCATCGTGACGCCCGCCGGGTTGTGGAAGTTGGGAAGGACATAGACGATCTTCGGTGGCCTGCCCCGTCGCGCGAGCTTCTTGATCCTGTCCTCGAACAGGTCCATGCGCATGTTGTCCTGGTCTAAGGGTATGGACTCGAAATTGGCCTGGTAGGCGCTGAAAGAGGTCAGCGCTGCAAGGTATGTCGGGGCGGAGACCACCACGATGTCCCCCGGGTCGATGAACATCTTGCCCATGAGGTCGATGACTTGCTGTGACCCGCTCGTTATCAGGACGTTGTCCTTGGAGACATCCATCCCCTTCTTGTTCATGCGGTCGGCGACTGCCTCCCTCAAGGGCGGGTAGCCTTCGGTGATGCCATACTGGAGCGCCTGGGGACCATCCGTCCTCAGGATGTCATCGGCGATCTTCCTGATGAGTTCTATAGGGAAAGTCTCCGGGTTCGGAAAGCCTCCGGCGAAGGAGATCATGCCCGGGACTTGAAGCAGCTTCAATAGCTCCCGCACCTCGGACGCTTTCATGTCCTTGGTCCGTTCTGCAAAATGCCTCGAGAAGTTGCTCGCCATCTCTCTTTCTCGATTCGATTAGGGGCCGGACGGACTTTAATGGTTTTGTGCTTACTAGGATGATGCCGTCCCCCTTTGATGACCTCAGAACTAATGCGGCCTTCTTCGTTATCGACGTAAATCGATTGCACCAAAACCATTATAGACAGCTACCTCTTACAAATCACGTGTTCCGATGAAACTGATACGCCAGGGTAAGGTGAAAGACGTCTACGAGGCAGGCAATCACACCCTAGAGTTCGTGTTCTCGGACAAGATATCGGTGTTTGACAAGATCATTCCATCGCTCATACCGCACAAGGGCGAAACCCTCTGCAGGACGAGCGCTTTTTGGTTCCAGGTCGCGCGCGGTTGCGGCATCAGGACGCACTTCAAGGAGTTCATACCGCCGAACCGGATGCGGGTCCAGAAGGTCGACGTGCTCCCATACTCGAAGATCAACAAGAAGACGACGAACTATCTCATCCCCCTGGAAGTCATCTCAAGACACTATGTCGCGGGATCCCTTTGGGACAGACTCCGGGAAGGGAAGATCAAGCCGACCAAGCTCGGACTCAAGGCGAACAAGGAGGTGAAGTACGGTGACAAGCTTCCAGAGCCGTACATCGAGTTCACCACGAAGCTGGAGAAGGTCGATCGGCTCCTGACGAAGAAGGAAGCGGTCAAGGTCGCGGGTCTCACCGACAAGGAGTACAAGGAGATCATCAAAGCCGCGCTGGTGATCGACGACAACATAGCGGAAGAGGTCGAGAAGAGGGATCTCATCCATGTGGACGGGAAGAAGGAGTACGCCTTCGATGAGGACCGTCAGCTGATGATCGTGGACACCTTCGGCACAGTGGACGAGGACCGATGGTGGGACTGGGAGCACTACTCGAAGGGCCAGTTCGTCGAGCTCAGCAAGGAGAACGTCAGGCAGCATTACCGGCAGCTCGGCTACTACGACAAGCTGATGGAGGCACGAAGGATGGGCAGGCCTGAGCCGAAGATACCTGCGCTCCCCGAATCCAAGATCAACGAGATATCGGAGCTCTACATCGACATGCTCGAGACGATCACAGGTGAGAGCTACAAGTAGTGTTCCGGACTGGCGCGTTCTTTCTGAATGGACAAATGAACGGGCCAGGGACTCCCCCGGCCTTGGAAGGAAAGGGTTTTCGTCTAGGCCATCTTGCCGTCGAGGTACTGCTGGTAGCCCCCGAGGTCGAGGAGACCGTGGCCCGAGAAGTTGAAGGCGATTATCTTCTTCTCGTTCTTCTTCTTCGCATCGAGCGCTACATCAATCGCAGCCTTGATCGCGTGGCTGGTCTCAGGCGCGGGTATGATGCCTTCCGTCCTTGCGAACATCATGGCAGCGTCAAAGACCTCTTTCTGTTCGTAGGACACGGCCTTCACTACCTTCTTGTTGACCAGCTGGCTGACAGTCGGCGCTGCTCCGTGGTACCTCAGCCCACCCGCATGGATAGGCGATGGTACGAAGTTGTGGCCGAGAGTGTACATCAACAGGAGCGGGGTCATGCCCGCGGTGTCGCCGAAGTCGTACTCGAACTTGCCTTCGGTCAGGCTTGGCACCACCTTCGGCTCGACTGCGATGAATTCCGTGTGTGTCTTGTTCCTCAGCTTCTCCCCGACGAACGGGAACGTGAAACCGGCGAAGTTCGACCCTCCGCCCACGCAGCCGATCATGACGTCCGGCTTCTCGTCGAGCTTCTGGAACTGGAGCATGGTCTCCTCACCGATGATCGTCTGGTGCAGCATCACATGGTTAAGCACGCTGCCCAGGCTGTAGTTCGTCTGCTTGTCCTTG
>CALMQK010000108.1 GCA_937872085.1 uncultured euryarchaeote | reverse complement strand
CCAGACTCGTCCTCGGCGCTGATCTTGATGTTCAGTCCGACGGCCGTTGTGAGATTGACTGCATCGTAATTGTAACCCCACCTGTTCTTTCCTTCGGAAGTCATCGATGTATACTCCCCAAAGTTGACTGAGATCTGCGCATACTTCAGCCCATGGTTGTCCGCCACCTTGGCTGTAAGGTTCAGATTGTAGCTCGCGTCGGCATGTATCGTCTGGTTCAACTTCTCGCCGTACCTCGGGGTCCACTGGTACACTCCGAGCGCGCTGGAGAACTTGTAGTCGATGGCGGTGATGTTCCCTGGTCTGTCCACCCAGACGGTCACGTCCTTGATGGTGGGCTTGGCGAAGTCGGCGAACGGCTGGTTCAGCAGGAGTATCCATATCGCCAGGAACGTGAAGAAGAACGTCCCGATGTTCCCTAGCCAGTTGCGTTTCTGGAATGCCTTCGAGTCGATCTTGAACATCGGATAGACCCATTTGAGCGAGACCATGCCAGCGATGGCGATCAGGAACGCGGGACCCATGAATGCCCTGTCAGCGGCCGATAAGAGTCCTGCAACTGCGCCCAGGACGATGGCGTACACGACGGTGAAGATGACGCTGCGGGTTTCACCCAGCTCCTTCCGGATGAACTCCTTCTCGTCGAACTCCGGAGGCCTGAACTCGTACTCCTCCTCCGGCTCATTGTCCGATTTCCTGCGCTTCTTGGCCATGTCGCTCCTCGAACATACCGGGCTATTTAATACCTTTTGCCTTGTCCGGAATCGCTGGCCATCGCCTCTGTCAAGGGAGGACTTCCCCGTTGGCGCATCCCATCAATGGATCGTATACTACTTTCCGATACCTCCAAACAATACGCTTATATTCTGAGCTCGGGGTTCGTGAGCACAAGGTGCGGATGCAGCTATGTCGTCGGAAGAAGACATGGAGAAGATAGAGAAACTCCCAGGGGTCGGGCCAGCCATTTTGGAGAAGCTCAGGGAAGCAGGTTACAACGACCTGATGATGATTGCAGTTGATTCCCCAAGGAACCTGGCCGAGCTGACGGAGATCGGCGATGCGACAGCAGCCAAGATAATCGCGGCAGCCAAGAAAGCGGCCGATGTCGGCGGGTTCGAGACGGGGGATGTCATACTCGAACGCAGGAAGAGCGTCGCGAAGCTCACCTCTCACTCGAAGGCCCTGGACGAGCTCATGGGTGGAGGGTTCGAGACCCGCGCCATCACGGAGTTCTTCGGCGAGTTCGGGTCGGGGAAGACACAGTTGTGCCACCAGATGTCGGTCAACGCCACCCGGCCAGTGGAGGACGGTGGCCTCGACGGCCACACCATAATGATCGACACGGAGCAGACCTTCAGGCCCGAAAGGATCACGCAGATGGCCGAGGCACAGGAGCTCGACCCGGACGAGGTACTGAAGAAGATTCACGTCGCACGCGCTTTCAACAGCCACCACCAGGCCTTGCTCGTCGACAAGGCCTTCGAGATGGCCAAGGAGTTCCCGGTCAAGCTCATGGTCGTGGACTCGCTCACCGCTCATTTCAGGGCCGAGTACATCGGCAGGGGAGCGCTCGCAGAGCGGCAGCAGATGCTCAACAAGCACATGCACGACCTGCTGAGGTTCGGCGATGTTCACAACGCCGTCATCGCGGTCACGAACCAGGTCTCGGCGAAGCCGGATGCGTTCTTCGGGGACCCGACGAGGCCGATCGGAGGGCACATCGTAGGGCACACCGCGACTTTCAGGATATACTTGAGGAAGAGCAAGGGCGGCAAGAGGATCGCCAGGCTGATAGACTCCCCCAACCTCCCAGAGGCGGAGGCCGTGTTCATGGTCTCCGAGGCCGGGATCAGCGACTGATTGCGGAGATTTAATACCCCTAGCCGATTGTCCCGCTTCCGTGAAGCTGCTGCTGGAGCTGTCCATGGAATGCGAGTCCCTCGCTCGCGCTGAGGCGCTAGCTGCGGCATCGACCCTCGGGTCAAGGGCCAAGCCCATCCTCATGGAGCCAGGAGTCCTCGTCGTTGACACGGACGCGGACCCCATCGCGCTGGCGAGCCGGCTCGGTCTCTGCCATCATGTCGATGAATGGCTCTCCACGTGCGAATCCGGTGAATTGGAGTCGTGTGCCCGCCGAATCGACGTCGAAGGGCCGATCAGGGTTTGCTCGACGAAGATCGGGGAGATGACGATCGACCTTGCGGGCACGACTAGGAGGCTAGGTGCGATCGTGGGAAAGACGAGGGGCGTGGACCTCAGCTCACCAAAGAGCGACATCAGGGTCGTCTTCTCGGAGCATGCGCACATCGGAAGGGCGATGGCCTCGGTCGAGCGCGCGGCCTTCGAGAAGCGCAAGAACCGATACATGCCATTCGTCTACCCTGCGTCCCTGCACCCCAAGTTCGCGAGGGCACTCGTGAACCTCACAATGACTACGAACGGAGGCAGGCTCCTGGACCCGTTCAGCGGCACCGGGGCCATCCTCGTCGAGGCTTCGATGATCGGGCTCCACGCGATAGGCTCCGACTTCTCGGAGAGGATGATCGAGGGTTCGAGGAGGAACCTGGCACATCTGAAGCAGGAAGCGGAGCTGCACCTCTGCGACGTCGGAGCCATAGCGGAAGAGATCGGAGAGGTCG
>CALMQK010000107.1 GCA_937872085.1 uncultured euryarchaeote | reverse complement strand
TGGCAGAGCTGGATGGGGGGCAATCTCTATCTCGAGCGAAGGATACGATACGATATAGTCACATTTGAAGAGCTCTCAACAGCCCATAGCAAGAGAGCGGTCAACTACACGATCGTGGACTCTCATCTGAGATACTGGGTCACTGAATTTTTCTACTGGGGCAGAACTGGATTCAATCCGACCCAGGACGCCGATCTCTGGAACAATCACTTTTCCGTGTCTGTGTCCACTGGCTACAATACGACCGGGAGCATAAGTTCTGGGACCCTGGTCACTAAGCTGCTGACCCTCCAGCTTCCCGACGAGTGGGGCATCCCGATCTTCATGCAAGTCTTGATAGCCGTCCCTATCTATACGAGTGTCATCATAGTGGCGGTCCTGGGCGTCCCGTATGTCGTACCATAGGAGGAGAAGATGAAGAACACACGGTCCATATTGGCGGTCCTCTTCTGTCTGTCATTGGTAGGGATGGCGTTCTTGTCTCCTGTCTCCACTCAGTCAGCTCGAGCAACGGCTCCTCCGATCTTCGATGTGTTCGCCCCGACTGCGACGGGGGGGATGTACTGCTCATCGGGGAAGAGATTGGACGGGAGCTCCAACTTCTTTGGAGATTCCAACCATCCTGAATATACATGGGGGATGCAAACATACGGATTCGCAAGTACGGATTACATCCCATATTGGGCCCCTTGGACCGACAGGACCAATTTCCCACCAGATAACGCCACGATCATCGATGTCTACGCGGTAGTTGTAGCAGTGATCCCCGGGGGGCATACTTCCACATTCGAGGGGATAATAAGAGCCGATGGGACAGAATGGAGAATTGCCAGTCCAGCATTCGGGCCTAGCGCGCTTCTCCATTATGGTTTTCATGCTCCACCGACATACGCTAAACAGCTCTTCAAGTTCAACATAACGACTGCGTATACTAAGGCCAGCGGATTTACTGTCCTTGGGGCGGTCAACTGGTCCCCAATGCTCTTGAAGAGTCTTGACTCCGGGGCATATGGTGGATGGCTTCCTGCGACTTCTCGAGCATTTGCCATCCAATACTGGATGGGTCCTAGTGCCTATTGGATGGGATACGGGCAAGTCGACTATCTCGGGATCGAATACAGATGGAGACCGAATGTATCTGATACTTCGTTTGTTCCTCCAGTCGTTGCGCCTGGAACGGGCCCTGGTTCGCTCTTCCCATCATTCGGAAGCGGATCGTGGCTCATCAATATTCTGGCCATCTCGATGGGCGCAGTCGGGCTTATCGGGATGATAGCGTACCCCGCAGCCGCCATCAAGCACCATAAGAGAGGGTCGGACCCGTCAGAATCACTTGTAGGAGCCATCACACTAGAGTTTATCTTCATTGGGATGCTCTACGCCGCCTTGATGATTGCATAGTGGGCAGGGGGTAGGATTATGCCTCCCACTAGGTCGTTTGCCCCGTAATCGCAATCCTAGCGTGTCGAATATCGTATCTGCCTATCATTCAAACTTCTCCCCACAATTCAGGCAGAAGTTGGACTCCACCGGGACCTCGGTCTTGCACTTGTCGCACTCGAAGACCTCCTTCTCGCGCTCTTCCCGGTCCATGCGCTCTATGTCTGCGATCAGGGCTTTCTTGTCAATCTCCCCCAGCTTATCGATGTTCTTTACTAGCTTGACGACTATCCAACGGACCTGCCTGATGGACATCGCTCCGATCTTCTCTCCACACTTGGGGCACTTGAGCTCAACCATGTTATTCCTTCTCCCTCATGTCGCCTATTTACCTATTAGTTGTCGTTTTACTTATATACCCCCCGTCAAAACGGGCTTTCTTCTCTGCTTCTATTTGAACCTTACCCTTTTTTGGCTCTTTGGTGTCCTTAGATTTGAGGTAGAGGCAGTTCGGGCATTGGAAGATGAGGACTCCGAGAATCGTCCTCTCGATCATCAGCATCCCATGCTCACAGACAGGGCATTCTTCCATCAGGGGGCCTCCTCAAATGACTCCAGAGACTTAGGAACGACCTTCCGAATTTCGGTAAGCTTTCTTGCTTGGGCTCTGAGAGGGCCGAGTTCACCCAGGAGTTCGTCGGTGTACTTTCGATGACATTTCTGGCAGACTAACTTCAGGTTGAGAGGATGATCGGTCCCGTCCTTGGCTCTGGGTATGATATGATGTACCTCGAAGGGGCCGTGTCCTCCGCAATCTTGGCAGGTTTCTTTGTCCCGTTTGTAGATGTCGAACACAATCTGGGCCCAGACATGAGATTTCACTCTCCCGAATTGAGGATATTCGACAATCTCTGGGGAGTAGACTTGCATCGTGGTTCCTACGACTGGAGCATGATTCTCTTTCAACGCAACTTCCCAATCGTGCTTTGCCAAACATATCAACCTCGACAGATCTGTTCTATGGCGTGCTTCGCAGTGTGGGCAATCGTACCATTGAGTCGGAGCACTCGTTGGCCTCGGCTTGTGCTCTCGGTACGGACATACCTCAGTCATCTCCCCCCCACATTCATAGGCATACCCCTCTGGTCCTCGAAAGACGCGGAAGTACGTTCCATAGTATCTACCTTCAAAACGCTCCTTCGGTCCAAGATGAGCGACCGTCAGCAGACAATGGCTCGACCTATTCCTGAGATACCTATGACTGCACAACTTCAACGATTACTCCCCCCTTTTCAGCTCGTATCCTGATGATTCGGCTATCTTGACGATTGCCTCAATCTTAATCTTCTCAAGTCTGTTGAGTTCAACGAGAATCGCGTAGAGCGTGTTGTCGTCGAGGTTCATGCACTCTTGAATCCCGTCGAGGTCTATTCCCTTCTTGATTCCAGCGAGAACGTCATCCATCTGCCTGTCCATCTTCTGACTTGCGTTTGTTGCCATCTTCATCACTCCTGCCGTATCATTCCCTACTCCCTACCGTATGCCCCCTCATCCGTCACCCTTCTGTACTGGCTCACTCGTCCTTCTTTTTCAAGATGATATG
>CALMQK010000106.1 GCA_937872085.1 uncultured euryarchaeote | reverse complement strand
ACACCTCGGAAAAGACCTTAGGCAAGGGATTGCGATGATGGAGTGGGAGAACGACCGATGAACCTGACCAATGACAGTTATGTCATATTGATCGGCACCAAGAACTTCACTGAGCGATATTACCGCGATAGAATCGGGTGGGTAAAGGTCAGCGCGCGTGGCCGAAAGTTCCGTGCCACTGCAGAGCAAGTCTTGAATCACGTCCTACCTGCACTAGCCGGCATCAGACCAAACGTAACCATCAAGGTGGAACATCACGATGACTGAGCCTGTAGCCTCAGAGTGAACTGAGAAAGGAAGACGGTTTGTGAGGGGCTTATTGCCTCTCTTCTTGTTGCCCCCCTTCCGCCCAAACGCATCTCGAGAACTCAATCTCCCCCTTGTTGACGAAAAAGAGGATGCAAAACGTTCTTATCTCGGTGCAAGAACCCTCAGATTGAAAAAGAGCCAGGCGTTCAAGTATGCACATGGCTCCCTGCAAGTCATTCTTCCTCAGACTATGGAGATGTCTGTTCGGGCTCGATCCGCCTTTGCTACGGGCAAACGTCCTGAGGGGGGAGGGGGGTAGGAAATCCGCCGTGGTCTCTCTCGGCATGCAGGCGTCCGCCTAGTGAAGTCGCGCCTCAAAACAACATACTGACTCATCATAACCGTTAATTAATCGAAAAGCATATTCTGTCCGGCTAGGGCCCTTTATGGGTCTTACTATGGGGGGATAAAATGAAAGCAACAAATATAGCATGTTTTACAACAGTCATGCTCATGGTCATGGGAGCCTTCGCTCTGGCAGTGCCCAACGCAGCGGCGGTCTCGACCATAGCAGACGTAGTGGAGGAGGATATTGGACCTGAGATCAGGAAGATGCAGCCCAACAATGCGGACGTCGCAGCAGCGGCCTCGGGTGCTTCTCTTCGGTACGGATCGTCCGACGTGTACGAACTCGGGGACACCGTGTCGTATTATGTGGATGGATACGGCGTAGAGAGCTTCATTGATTTCGAGAAGAGGGGCGAGGGCAGCCTGGTGGAGGTATGGATCGCGACAGACCTGAGCTTCCCCGCCGGAGACCCTCGGAATGACGACCCGAACAAGATCACGATCTATGACTGGCAGGTCGACTACCTCATCAATGAATACGAGACCGTCATCTATCCAATTGAGTCAAAATACTTCGGCACGCCGACATTCCACGATGGCTCAAAGGCTACCATTGGGGAAGAGGGAGCTCCCACGTTCGACGATGCTGCTGGAAGGCTCATGATCATGGTATTCAACATGGTCGATGACAGCTACTACGATTCGACCTATCCGAGCTACGTGGTCGGCTACTACTCGCCATCCATTGAGTACTACTATGATCGTAATGTCATCCACCTCGACAGCTATGACTGGACGAACAGGCTCGGTGCCGACGTGGCCAGACCGTTCGTGTACGAATCCACGGTCGCTCACGAGTACCAGCACCTGCTGCACGACGACCTCGACTCGGACGAAGTATCCTTCATCAACGAGGGAGCCTCGATGTACGCGGAGATGCTCTGCGGCTACGGAGAGCCATGGGGATACATTGAGCAGTTCCTGTACACCCCTGACAACTCGTTGACCGAGTGGGGCGACCAGGGCGACATCAACATCATCGCTGACTACGGCGCTGCTGCGATGTTCGCGATCTACCTCAATGACCACTTCGGAGGAGCGGACTTCATCGCCGCTTTGGCTGCTAACCCAGCAAACGGTGAAGAGGGAGTAACATCGACTCTAGCGGCTGCTGGCTATGCAGACTGGGACTTCGAGAGAGTATTCGATGCGTGGAAGATGGCGAACCTGATCCACTCCAATGACTTCGGTGATGGATGGTACAACTACGTGTCGATCGACCTGAACGATCCTAGGGCGGGCAAGCTCACGACCCTGAAGATCAACCCTGGAATGGGCTTCGTGACGCAGTCCTATGCCTTCCAGTACACCTGGACCCAGGACGGGTACAACACCGGGACTTACCTGCTAGGGCCTTACGGAACCGACTACCTGAAGATCCAGGGTGTCAGAGCAGGAAAGATGCCGAACCTCAACTTCAAGTTCGACGGCAACGACTACTTCGACCCTGGCTGGAAGCTCACGGCGGCCCCTGCGGTCCCAGGCCTCTCAGGCGTGGTCTGGTACTCGGGCGCCAGCGACCTCAGAGATGTCGCGATTGTTGGAACAGTCGACTTGAGTGGCATGACCGAGGCGATCCTGTCGTTCGACACCTACTATGCGATCGAAGAACAGTGGGACTTCGGGTTCGTGCAGGTGTCGACGGATGGCGGGCTGACCTGGACTTCGTTGGCGAACGACTACACCAGGTCTGACATTGTTCCTGATGGACACCCTGATATCGCGGCGAACCTGCCTGGGTTCACAGGATTCGGCTCCGGGAACATGGAGTTCGACCTGTCCGCATATGTCGGCAGCGAGGTGATGCTCTCGTTCCGGTACATGACCGATTGGGGCTACACAGAGCAGGGTTGGTACGTGGACAACATCGCCATCAACGGACAGGTCGTCGACAACGGTGACGACATCCGGTCCTTCGTGTCGATGCAGCCGCCATTGGAGGTTGATTTCTCGGTCACCATCTATGCTCCAGCGTACACCAACGACGAAATCTCGCTTCCGTACAAGATGGAGACCTTGAGCCTGGCGGATGATACCGAGACAGCACTGTACAACCTAGCGGGTTTCGCGGGATACAGGGACATATACATCATCATATCGCCCGACCATGGACCGACCAACTACAAGTTCGGACTGCTCAAGGCTTGAGCCAAACCCGACCTAAACCTCTTTCGTTTTCATCTTTTCTTGTCTTTTCTATCCGATGAGAGTCATCACTCGAGCGATTCGTGAGTGATCATGTTCGAGGCGACAGTGCTTACGTGGTGCGGGATTTGAACCGCTGATTCGTGGTCTCGCCTCTTGACGCAGGCAAGGGACCTCTTCCACATACCATCCTTTTCCCCAGCCTTAGCTTCAGTGATGGTCAAGGGATGCTGCGCCCAGGAACGTCCAGACTCTCGATGAGCGGAGCGCCGCATCCGATGCACTTCTCTTCTTCCTGCTTGTTCAGGCTTCCGCAGTACCTGCACCTGACTCTAATGGCTGACGCGCTCCTGAACTTCTCGACGCGCTCCGCGTAACCCCTGAGAATGTAGTATCTGGCCAGAAGAAGGACAATTCCCGCGACGACAAGCCCCGACGCAGGTATTACCATCCCCAGGCCGACGAAGTAGCCCGGGATGAGCAGGAACAGGCCGAAGAAGAGGCACATGATGGCGAGCATCATGTAGATAGTGGCTCGGTCCTCCGTGTGAGAGCCCTCTGGGGGAAGGATCATGTCGACCCCCTCCGCCTTCAGGGGGCTACCGCACGACAGACAGAATATGGAATCATCTGGAATCTCGGTCTTGCACGTCGGGCACTTCAAGG
>CALMQK010000105.1 GCA_937872085.1 uncultured euryarchaeote | reverse complement strand
AGATCGGCACGAGACACTACATCCTGCTCTACATCCTCACAGGGACAAGCGGCAGTCTTGCGTTCGCGGCGCTGAGGTGGACAGGACCCGACGTCATCGCTGTCGGGGCATCGGGAGCCATCTTCGGTATCCTGGGAGGATTCACAAGACTCTTCCCGAAGGAGCGATTCATGTTCTTCCCCTTCCCGGTGGCGCTGCCGATCTGGGCCCTCGTGGCCGGATATCTCGTCCTGCAGCTGGTGTTGATACCCACTGCCTCCGGTGTCGCGGTCGAGGCGCACATAGGCGGGCTGATCGCCGGGATTCTGTTGGCGCCGCTCGTCGTGAAACTGCCGACCCCTCAGGGGAAGGTGAAGATGGCCGCGTCAGCGCCGAACTTGCGCAAGCTCGCCACCACCACCGAGCTCAAATCCATGCTGAAGAGGATCGAGGATGAAAGCGTTCCCGACGTGAAGCAGGCTTGGATCGACCATTTCATCTCAAAGGCGAGGTGCCCACAATGCGGTGCCCCCATCGTCGCCGACAAGGGGGCCATCAGATGTGAGAAGGGGCATCTCATATGATCAACGATCCGAACGGCCGCGCGACAAGCGTTAGGTCGATATTGGATGGGCGTCTGGTCAGGAGCGGCAACACGATACTCGAGGCTTCGTCGACCGTCTCGCTGGTCGTGTCGGCAGAGAAGAGGATGATAGTGGACACGGGGTCTCCAACGGATTTGAAGCTGCTCCGGGAAGCGCTCCGCGCAGCGTCGGTAAGACCCGATGAAGTCGACATCGTCGTCAACACACATCTTCACATGGATCACATCGGTGGGAACAGCCTCTTCCCGAACGCGAGGTTCTATGCTCACCGGCTGGAGAACCCTTCCCTGGAGACGATTCGGGTGTCAGAGGGGTTCGAGCTTCTGCCGGGCGTGGAGCTCGTTCTGACTCCTGGCCACACGGCAGGGAGCATCTCGGTTCTGGTGCATGCGGATAGACGGTACGCGATCTGCGGGGATGCGATACCTACAAAGGCGAACGTCGAGAATCACGTTCCCCCTTCGATCAACATCAATCCACAGCTCGCGCTTAAGAGCCTGGACTCCTTGGAGGCGTCGGCCGACGTGATAGTCCCAGGTCACGAGGCGCCATTCGAGGTCGCAAGATAGAAGTAATATGATGGATTAGCTCAATGCACGGGTGATAGTGAAATGACCGTCCCTTCAAGTATCATGGTCGAATGCCCCATCTGCAGGTCCGAAACGCTTCATGAGGTCCTTCATGGCAAGCTAGGCGGAAAGGCGCAGGCCGTGTTCGAATCCACTGTCAGATGCAAGGAGTGCAACCAGGTTCATCCGATCGTTCTCAAGGTGGAGAGGCCGATCGAAGTCCCGATCATCGTGAGTTGGCTCAAGGACTCAAAGAAATCGACCATTGTGGTAGGACCAGATGACGCCCTGTCCATCGAGGATGAGATCATGTGCGGGGACGAGCCCGTGCTGATCACCTCGATCGAGTCCAAAGGTGCGCGGGTGAAGAGAGCCAAGGCGCGAAACATCCAGACCGTGTGGGCCCGAAGGTTCGACAAGGTCAGGGTGCCGTTCTCTATAAGCCAGAGGGCGAAGAGCGTCTCCGACCACGTCCTGGCGGTGCCAGATGAGGAGTTCTTCGTGGGGGACGTGCTCAAGGTGGGGAAGCACGAGGTGGTCATCCACTCTATCAAGATCGAGGATAGGTCACTGAGGGCGGGCGGTGCGCTGGCTCGCGACATCGTGAGGGTCTACGCGAACATCGTGAGAAAGACCAACTCCTGAACGAATAGCGACGCCAGGGTTCTGTAAAGAGTCGGGTGGTAGGCCCATCATGGCGGCACCACCTCCTCCTTACTCATTCCGTTCGGCTCAGACCGTGCGGCCATCGCTGGCTCGTATAGGATCATC
>CALMQK010000104.1 GCA_937872085.1 uncultured euryarchaeote | reverse complement strand
AGCGCGCCGTCCCGCCATCTTCTTCGGCCGCCAAAACCCCATTCCATTTGAGCTCGGGGCCCAGGCTTGAAATCCTCATGTTGCAGCACGTCCAACTCATCCACCGCCCTGATTGAAACTGGAGAAGAGCGACAAACCAGGATCACCTCGCAGGGAGGTAATACACGCTTGCATCGGTGCCGTACTCGGGATGCAGCTGCATTCCTCGCCTCTTCTTGATGAGCTGTGAGACCTCGGATTCGGGATCGTCCAGGTCGCCGAAGGTCCTCGCCTCGCACGGGCACGCGTCCACGCAGGCCGGTTTCCGGGCCTTCTCAACTCTGTCAACGCAGAAGTTGCACTTGCTCACGACTCCTCTGTCGGATTCTTCGAGCCACTTCTTCCTTGAATGCTCAGCGTATGCGGAGGAAGGCTTGCGGTCTCCTGTGAAGTAATCCTTCCACTCGTTGACAAAGCACCTTGCCCCATAGGGGCACGCGACCGCGCAGTACCTGCACCCGACGCATTGCTTCGAATCGACGATGACGATCCCGTCTGGCCTTTTCTTGGTGGCTCCCGTGGGGCAGACCTTCTCGCACTCCGGCTCCTTGCAGTTCATGCACAGCAGGGGTAGGCCTTGCCTGATCACGGTCGGATACTTCCCTGATTCGATCCTGACCACCTTCGCCCAGAACACGCCAGGCGGAGTGTGGTGTTCTGCCTTGCAGGCCACGGCGCACGTGTGGCAGCTGGTGCACCTCTTCAGGTCTATGACCATCCCCCACCTAACCACTGCCGGCACCTCTGTCCTTGTACAGTTTCACCTTCACGCAGATGTCCTGGCCAAGGGAGACCGGGCACGAGTGCTCCTTGTCGATCTCTATCAACTCGTTGAAGAAGACGCCCTTGCCCTTCGCTATCGGCAATCCCCTTCCCCAGTGGCCAGCATTCGCGGCAATGGCCACATGGTCCGGCCTTATGCCGTCGGTGACATGGACCCTGCCTCTTGCCTTCGAGCCCTTCGGGTTCTCGAGCCAGACAGCGTCTCCCTCTTTCACTCCCTTCCTAGCTGCCGTATCCGTGTTCAGCTGTATCGTGTAGGTGTAAGGGTCGTTCTGCGAGATCTCGTTCAACCAGGGGTTCTGCATCGTCATGGAATATGTGTGCAGGGCGGAGCGCCAGTAGAATGCCTCGAGGTCGTATTCCGGGTTCTTCTCCGTGTGCGTCGGACACGGCCGCCAGTCTGGCAGCGCCGTGTGAGCGGTCCAGTCCACGAGGTCTGGTACCCCATACTTCTCAGCAATGGCCTTGCTCTTCCTGCCAGCCCTGATGATCCATTCCAGATATACCGGGACTCTTACATCGTTGAAGGCTCGCCAGTAGACCTCCTCCACCCGCTTGTCCCATTTCAGATAGCCGTGTTCCTTGAACCAGTCCAATCCTTTGTCAGAACCGAACCTGTCCTTCATGATGACATCCAGGATGGTCTCGAAATTGAGCTTCTCCTTCGGGTCGAGCACCTTCTTGAAGTCGAGATCGCCTCCGTAGGCCCTGTCGACCCACTCCCTAACGGCTTCCAGATACCTGTCTCGCAGGCCGAGCCGTTCCGACAATTCCAGGATGACG
>CALMQK010000103.1 GCA_937872085.1 uncultured euryarchaeote | reverse complement strand
ACCCGGCAGGACATCATCTGGCTGATAGCAGGTCGGCCTGGCAAAGGTCATCCGTGAATCGGATGGCGAAGGTCAGCCGAGGGTCCTTAGGATGCGGAGCGCCTCTTCCACGTGCTTCTCAGGGTTCATCTGCGAGTTGAATATGTGCCTGACGGTTCCTTCCTTGTCGATAACGTAGGTCGCTCTTCCGGGGATCATGCCAAGTGATGGAGGCACACCATACGCTTTCCTGACCTCTGCTCCCTCGTCGACCAGAAGGGTGAATGGCAGGTTGAACTTCAGCGAGAAGATGCTGTGCGACTCCTCAGATTGGGAGCTGATGCCTATGACCTCCGCGCCAGCATCCTTGAAAGCTTCGTAGCTGTCCCTGAAAGCGCAGACCTCCTTTGTGCAGCCCGGCGAACCATCCTTCGGGTAGAAGAAGAGCACGACCGCCTTCTTGCCGATGAAATCCCTGAGACTGACAGTGACCCCCTTCTCGTTCTTCAGCACGAACTCAGGCGCCTTGTCACCTACTTTCATTCTATCGCCTTCTGGGCAGAGAACGACACGGATAGATTAAGATTCATATCCTTGAGCGGATTCATGACAAACACTCCCTTGTTTCCATGATGCGCCCAAGAAGCAGGTTATTAGTACTTTCGAGTCGATTTCGCGCGCGCACGACGAACAAGAGGTGGTCCACTTGAAGAGAATCGATCGTTCCCGAATCAAGAAGCTCATGGCTGAAGAAGTGAAGATCTTCGTCGGGGATCACTCGAGATCCAAGAAGCTGTTCGAGAGGGCGAAGAAGTCGCTCTTGGCGGGTGTGCCCATGAACTGGATGGTCAGATGGGCGGGTCCATACCCGATATTCGTCGATGAGGCAAGAGGTGCGTACGTCACTGACGTGGATGGCCACCGCTATCTCGATCTCTGCCTCGGGGACACTGGATCCATGTTCGGCCACTCGCCTAGACCCGTCGTCGACTCGGTGACCAAGCAGGTCCGAAAAGGAATCACAACGATGCTGCCGACCGAGGACTCTGTCTGGGTCGGGGAGGAGCTGTCAAAGCGCTTCGGTCTTCCCTACTGGCAGATCGCCATGACCGCGACCGACGCCAACAGGTTCTCGATACGACTCGCTCGCCACGTGACCAGGAGAAGCAAGATACTCGTGGTGAACGGCTGCTATCATGGGACCGTGGATGAGACGCTCGTCAATCTGGTAGGTGGCAGGGTCGTGCCGAGGAGCGGGAACATAGGACCCCCTGTGGATCCGGCCGAGACCACGAAAGTCATAGAGTTCAATGATGTCGAGGCCCTGGAGAAGGCGCTTGAGCCGAAGGACGTCGCCTGCGCTCTCATGGAGCCCGCGATGACGAACCGAGGGATCATCCTTCCGGATCCGGGCTATCACGATGCGTTGAGGGAGATCACAAGGAAGTACGGAACACTTCTGATAATCGACGAAACGCACACGATCTGCTGCGGTATCGGTGGGTACACTGCGGCTCATGGTCTTGAGCCTGACATCATCACGATGGGAAAGCCTCTGGCAAGCGGAGTGCCAATCGCTGCATTTGGGATAAGCCAGTATGTGGCGGACAGGGTGATGGAGCGGATACTGTCCGACGGGACCGATGAGAGCGGTCTTGGTGGGACGCTTACGGGTAACGCGCTGGCCGTCGCCGCCATGAGGGCTACTCTGAAGCAGGTGATCACGAAGAAGAACTTCGACAAGATGCTACCTCTCGCGAAGCGGTTCGAGAAGGGCGTTCAGAGTGTCATCGACAGGACTGGAATCCCATGGCATGTCGTGAGGCTCGGTGTGAGGATAGAATACCACAACACTCCCAAACCTCCGAGGAACGGCGGAGAGTACGAGGCCAGCAAGGACTATGAGCTCGAGCGGCTGATGCATCTGATGGCCTTGAACAAGGGCATCTTGCTCACTCCGTTCCACAACATGGCGCTGATATCTCCATACACGACCAGGAAAGACGTCGATTTCCACACGAAGGTGTTCGGGGAGAGCGTAAACAGGCTCTTGGGGTAAGTAAAGGGGGGTTTGGGAAATGGAACCTGGTCTCAAAGGTGCATTCAAGAGAATCGATCAATTCGTTCATCAGGACCTCCGAGCTTCGGGCGTTCCAGCTTTGGTCGTCGGGATCACGAACAAAGAACGATTGCTGCACCTATCCGCTCATGGGTACGCGGATCTCGAACGGAAGGTACGGATGCGCCCTGACGCGAGGTTCGAGATCGGGTCGATAAGCAAGTCGTTCGCCAGTATAGTGCTGCTTCAACTGCAGGAGAAAGGGAGTCTTGATCTCGACAATCCGGTGACGGAATACTTGCCATGGCTCAAGATCAAGACGCGTTTCAAGCCGATAACCCTCAGGCATCTGATGAGTCACACGGCTGGCATAATCATGGGTACTGACGAATCCCTTTCGGCGTACACCGAAGCCCTTGTCCTCGAGAGGATTGGTGCGTCCACACCACCCGGGAGATTCTTCCACTACTCGAACACAGGCTACAAGGTACTGGGGCTCGTTCTCGAGGAGATGCTCGGCAAGAGCAATGCGCAGATCATCAAGGAGCGCGTGACCGAACCGCTCGGGATGAAGAATACCGAGACGATGATCTGGAACGACATGAGGGAACGCCTCCCCGTTGGATACTGGGCCTATCATGACGATCGCCCGCTTCCCAGAGGAGGGAGACTCGCTCCCTCAACTTGGTTTGAGAGCGAAACCGCGGATGGATCGATAGTGTCGACCGCGTCCGACATGGCGATCTACGTCAGAATGCTTCTGAACAAGGGTATGGCGCCCAAAGGTCGCCTAATCTCTGAACGGAGTTACGAGATGTTGACCCAGAGACTCGTAGATGCATCCTCTGCGGATTCGAGGGAGCACTACGGCCTTGGTCTCCGCGTAATGTCCGTCAAAGGCCACACATACATCGGTCATACTGGCGGCATGCTTGGATTCATTTCAGAGATACTCTCAGATATGGACACAGGGGTCGGTGTCGTCACGCTCAACAACTCGTATGTCGACTCCAACAACATCGCAATGAACGCGCTCGCGATCTTGAATGCCGCGATTCGAGGTCGGAACATTCATGGTCTAGCACATCCACGCGACTCGTATGAGGCGAAGAACGCGTCCGAGTATCGGGGGCAGTACGTCTCCCTGGAAGGGAGACGCCTCTTGTTCAGGAGTCATCGTGACCGATTGCACCTCGTCGATGGGAACAAGTCAATCCCCTTGGAGAAACGCGAAAAGGACACATTCCTGGCGGACGACCCTTCATACCATCTGTTCCTGTTCAAGTTTGGGCGGGCGGATGGGAAAGTGGTTGAGGTCTCTCATGGTGCGGACTGGTACCTCAGGGGTTCGTACGCTGGGAGGAGAGTCTTCAGCCACCCGAAGACATGGTATTCCTGCGCCGGTCACTATAGGACGCATAACCCTTGGCCCTCGAACTTCAGAGTAGTTCTCAGAAAGGGGGCTCTTGTACTCATTCACCACGACGGCGCGGAGGATCCGTTGACGATGCTCAGGGACGGGACATTCAGGGTCGGTGCTGATAGGCGGTGTCCGGAGCGCATCGAGTTCAGGGAGATATTCAAGGGAAAGGCGATGGTGGCAGTCCTCTCGGGAGGCCACTATGCCAGAGTATCCTCTCCTTAGTCTAGCGGGCATCCTGTCATGCAAGCAGGGGAGAGCCTGCGTGAATTCTGGGACAATCTATTTGCGCGCCTTCCGTCTAGGACCATCCGAGGATGAGGATATTGGACAAGGCGACATTCGCAGCAGGTTGTTTCTGGCATGTAGAACAGATCTTCTCTGCGGTACCCGGCGTGCTCTCCACGAGAGCAGGGTACACCGGCGGCGATTTCAAGAACCCCACATATCAGGACGTTTGTGCCGGGTCGACAGGTCATGCTGAGGCGGTGGAGATTGAATTCGACCCGTCCAAGATCTCGTTCAAAGAGCTCCTCAGGACCTTCTGGGAGATCCACGACCCGACACAACTGAACAGACAGGGACCCGACTCCGGAACTCAGTACAGGTCAGCCATCTTCTATCATAGCGCCGAGCAGAAGGCGGGTGCTCTCGAATCCAGAGATGCCTTGCAGAAGGTGCCTCGGTACCTCGCGAAGAAGATAGTCAGCGAGATCGTTCCCGCGAAGGAGTTCTGGGTTGCCGAGGAGTATCATCAGAGATACCTTGAGAAGCACGGTCGAGCCAGTTGCAGATCTTAAGGTTGCATCTCTTCCCTTCAGCTTTGAGTATGACTCTCTGCAATCCGAAGAGTCTTGCTTTCTCGACCGTCCGTGGAATGCCTGCTTTGACCAACACCTTCTTTTCTCAGGTTGCCGTTACGCGCACCATCCGAGCAAGAGATGTCTAGGAGCGAAAGGATATGAAGAAAGGTGCCGAGGTCTTGGTTCTAACGAAGGAGGAGATCGAATCCGTGCTGACCATCGAGGATGCCATCGAGGTCGTCGAGGAGGGGTTCAAGGCATTCAACTCGGGAAGAGCGATCATCCCCTTCCCGGTAGCTCTGCAGGTCCCCGACCACAATGGGGACATACACATCAAGCCTGGATACATCAAGGGCTATGACACTTACACGGTGAAGATCGCCTCTGGCTTCTACGACAATCCAAAACTGAACCTCCCGACTAGCCATGGCATGCTCCTGCTATTCGATTCCAAGACTGGATTTCCGCTATGTTTCGAGGTCGACAGGTGCTATCTGACGAACCTTCGGACCGCAGCCGCAGGTGCGGTCGCCGCGCGCGCCCTCTCGAAGAAGTCTGTCAGTCAGGTCGCGGTCATCGGCACCGGCACTCAGGCAAGACTCCAGATCGAGGCGCTCAGCAAGGTGCGCAAGTTTGACGAGCTCAGAGTCTGGGAACCTGTACAGTCGACGCGCGCGGAGAGAGTCAAACAGTACGTCGCCGACATGAAGAAGATCCTGAATGCCAAAATCGTGGCTGCAAAGACGGCTGAGGAAGCGGTAGTCGGAAGCGAGATCGTGGTCACGACCACGATGAGTTCTACCCCTCTGGTGAAGGCCGCGTGGATCGGGCGCGGGACACACATAACCGCGATGGGATCGGACTCCCCTGAGAAACAGGAGCTCGAGACCGCTTTGCTCGGCAAGGCCGACAAGATAGTGGTCGACAGCCTGAGACAGTGCGCTCAGCTGGGGGAGGTTCACCACGCATTGGAGGATGGCACCATCACTGAGAAGGATGTACATGCCGAGCTAGGCGAGGTCCTTTTGGGCAAGAAAACAGGTCGGGAGAGCGACGATGAGATCACGATATGCGATCTGACTGGGATCGCGGTCCAGGATGTCGTCACGTCCCAGCTTGTCTACGAGCGGGCTCTGAAGAAGAAGATCGGATCATACGTCAGCGTTTGATCGACGACAGGCTGGACGAGACCATCCTAGTCCATCGGTCCTCCGGCTGATCCGGTGAGAAACCTTTTTCACCCAGGCCTTTATGTCCCCTATACGGTGAGGACCTTGAAGATTGAACTTTTCGAGATGGAACGGTGGCAGTCCAAATTCGAACGCTTGGTCGACTACGAACTCTCTGAGAGCGGCGTCCACGCCCTTCAGCTGAGGGAGCTGCTCGGGAGTGAGAAGGCAGCCGAGGAATTGCTCGACATGCCCCTGGGATATCCACAGGCCGATGGCACCCCCGCATTGAGGTCAAAGATCGCTAGGATGTACAAGGGCACGACCCCGGAGCACATCTTCGTGACGAATGGATCCTCCGAGGCGAACTTCCTGGCCGCATGGAATCTTTTCGAGAAGGGCGACGAGGTCGTCATCATGGTCCCCAACTACATGCAGACATGGGGCCTCGCGAAGACCTGGGGCCTGAAGGTGAAGCCCCTGAAGCTCAGGGAGGACCTTGGCTGGCAGTTCGATCCCGAGGACATAAAGCGCCTCGTCACGAAGAAGACTAAGGCGATACAGGTCTGCAACCCGGACAACCCGACGGGAGCGGTCATGGCCAAGGAGCAGAGGAAGGCTTTGATAGATGCGGCGAAGGACTCCGGCGCGTGGCTGCTGTCCGACGAGGTCTATCAGGGAGCCGAGCGGGTCGGCCCACAGACAGAGTCACTGTGGGGATACCATAGCAAGACGCTGATAACGAACGGCCTGAGCAAAGCGTATGGGCTGGCTGGCCTGAGGACCGGTTGGCTCGTGGGGCCACCGAAGAAGATCGAGGACATCAAGCAGCATCACGACTATCTGACGCTCACGCCAGCGAAACTCTCCGACCACTTGGCGCAGATCGCCCTCGAACCGAAGAAGCAGGAGTGGATCTTCGCCCGGACCCGGTCGATCCTTCAGAAGAACTACCCTGTGGTGAGGGACTGGCTCGAGGACCACGGCTCGATGTTCTCGCACGTGCCGCCGACCGCAGGCGCGATATGCTATGTGAAGTACAACCTGAAGATCAACTCGTGGAAGCTCGCGGAGCGCCTGCGAACAGAGAAATCCGTCATGATCGTCCCCGGGGACCACTTCGGCATGGACGGTTACATGCGGATCGGGACGGGCCCGCCGAAGGATTATCTGCTGGCTGGACTCAACCGAGTGGATGAGCTGCTGAGGGAGCTGAAGGCGGGCAAGCGGAAGTAACCTGACTGGAAGGCATCCCGCCGACGGCGTGTGACGAGAGCGCTGTGGTAATCAGAATCATTGCATCGGCAAAGACCTTAAACCCGCAGGACAATGACCACCTGGAG